>JAFGOB010000024.1 GCA_016926695.1 Dehalococcoidales bacterium
ACCACCACAACATAGCGGGAAGGCATAAGTTGTCACGTGGGTTCATTGACTTCATAGGGTAGCTGTCCCCGCTGCCTGCTTTGGCTCGCGAAGACGAGTAAAAATCTATGCTATATATAATATAATATTGTTGTCTTTCTGCCCATTCTGAGCCCCGAAACATCCCTTTCTCCCAATCGGGGCGTGAGAATCTCATTTTAATAAGAAGTAAATCCGTTATCGGGAGATTCTCACGGCACCCCGGCAGGCGTAAAGGAGGGCCGGGGTACCTCAGAATGGTCGATATTTCTTCAATACTTTTCCTCCATTGATAAACCCACTGTGTCAAGTGTGTGCTAGTCTCAGCACAATGGGTGAGGAAAGTGGGACAGAAGGAGGCTTAATACGGCATACTAAATGTCCGAAATCAGGTATCTGTATACTCTGAACGGCGTTTTACTATATTCAACCTGCCTGATAGACCTGTTCCCCGTATCCGAAGGGGCGGACCCCCGTGTCCACCCGGTCAGAGAGACTAAAACGGTTTTTCCGCCCACACATGCCTGATTTTCTCTCCGAATATTTCCGCGGGGTAGTCCTGTGTCTCGATCGTATTGAAACCGGCCTGAGATAGCAGGTCCGGCATTTCATCTGCCTCGTAATAGGCGTAAAAACGGGGGTTTCCACCGTAAGACCCCGGATTTTCCTCTATTTGCTCTCCGCTGCCCGATTTGAAGTTGAAAGAAAACATGCCCCCTGGTTTCAGTACCTTTTTAACCCCCCAAAACACCTGCAAGAGGTCCTTTTTGGGAACGTGATAAATGCAGCCGTTAGCCCAGGCTCCCTGGAAGGAATCTTCCCTGAAAGACAGTCTTCTCATGTCCATGCGCACGAAATCGATAGAGGGGAAGGCCCTGCGGGCTTCCCGGAGCATACCCCCGGAATAGTCCAGCCCGACGGCGGTGATTCCTCTTTTATGGGATAGATAAGATGAGTCTTTCCCGCCGCCGCAGCCGATATCCAGGACTATCAGGCTTTTTCCCTGCCTGTTTTCGAGAAGGACCGAGAATTTGTCCAGCAGCGATTTCTCGAACCTGCCTACCCAGCTATCCGAGACCAGGCTGTTGATTTTTTGAACGTAAGCAGGCGCAATAAGGTCGTAGGTCCGGCGTGTAATCCCGGTTACATCGAGCGTGTTTGAGTCCATATCTAAACTCCCTGTCCGCTATTCCAACCCGGATATATTATACATTCTTGCGAAAGAAAACTTGCAGGGGATGACATTTTGCTTGACCGCCGGCCGGGAGGGCCCTATAATAGTTAATTATTTGAATAGTTAATAAAATTAATAATTTAGACGGTGAATGAAGATGCCTGAAAAAAGAAAAAGCCAGGCTTTGGAACAGATCATGGATGATTTATTTGAAATCCTGCCCGTAATGCACAAGAAGCTGGTCAATGTATTGAATGAAGGCAGTCAGGGTGAAATATCCCACTATCATTTCATTATCTTGAACATGATCGACCGCTCGGATGGGATGTCCGTCTCCTCTATCGGCCGCAGAATCTCGCTATCGAGACCTCAGATGACGGCCATGATAGATAAACTGGTATCGCTGGGCCTGGTAGTCCGGCTGCCTGACTCCAGTGACAGAAGGATTATCCGCGTTTCAATAACGCCGGCCGGTCGAAATCTTTTATCCCGGGCAAGGAAAAGAATAAAGTTGCGCCTGAAAAAAAAACTGGTCCTTCTGGATGAGAAAGACCTGGAAGCGTTTGCATCAGCCGTTAACAATCTCAGGGTGGTAGGACAAAAGTTAGAATAGGTTCTGAGGGGAGTGAGATTACATGAGTAATCAGGTACACCAAACTAAAAACACCGGTAGTAAAAAATGGTGGGTCCTTGGAGTAATTTCCTTTGCCTTATTTATGATTCTGCTGGACGTAACCATAGTAAACATCGCTTTGCCCCATATTATGACTTCGCTGAACATCAGCCTTTCCTCCGTGGAGTGGGTAATCAATGTCTACGTACTGGTATTCGCCGCTTTGCTCCTGACCCTGGGTAAACTGGGAGATATTTTCGGACGGCGGCTGATGTTTTTGATTGGCCTGGCCCTGTTTACTCTTTCTTCGGTTGCCTGTAGTTTTTCGCCCAATTTCACCTTTCTGGTTGTCAGCCGGGGTATCCAGGCCGTCGGCGGTGCGGCCATGATGCCCGCCACCCTTTCCCTTCTGAATGTTGAATTCAGCCGGAAACAGAGAGGTCTGGCCCTGGGTATCTGGGGAGCGGTAGCCGGGGCGGCCAATGCCCTGGGGCCTATTATCGGGGGCGCCCTGGTGGATGCCTACGACTGGCGCTATATCTTCCTGATCAATATTCCCATCGGGATAATTGCTTTCATAGGTACACTGTTGATTGTGAGGGAGTCCAGAGATTCCGGCACCGACCGCCGAATTGATATCCCCGGAGTCCTGGTCATTTCTACGGCCCTCTTTTGCCTGACCTTTGCCCTGGTTGAAGGGCAGTCCTACGGTTGGACCTCCGGCACCATCATCGGCCTTTTCGCGGCTGCGGCGGCAGGACTGCTTGTTTTTATCTTTATTGAACTCAAATCAGCCAGTCCGCTGGCCCAGTTGAGGCTTTTTAGAGACCGTACCTTCGCCGCCGGGAATTTCGTCGGACTGGTGATCAATTTCGGGCTTATCGGGGTTATTTTTCTGCTGGTGCTCTACCTGCAAATCGTGCTGGGCTTCAGCGCCATCAAGGCCGGGCTGTCGATTCTGCCTCTGCCGCTGGCCATTATCCTGGTAGCCCCCTTCGCCGGCAGGCTGACGGACAAGATCGGCGGGCGCTGGATACTCTTTTTCGGCACGCTGATTTCGGCAGCCGGCGTCTACCTGATGTCCGATCTCAGCCGGGTCTCGGGGTGGCAGGAGCTACTGCTCCCCCTGGCCGTTACCGGTGTGGGTATGGGTATGGTCATGGCCCCGGTTACAACCGTGATTATGGCTGCTACCCCTGTCCGGGAGTCGGGCATGGGGGCGGGGATTCTCTCTACCACCCGCCAGATCGGTTCTGTGATGGGTATCTCCGTCCTGGGAGCAATTTTGCAGAACCAGCTCGTGACCAATATCCGCAATGCCCTGACACAGATTCCCTTTATCCCCGCTGCTGTCCGGGAAAAAATTACCGAAACCCTGTCCTCCGGCAGTCTTAATATGAGCGGAATGGACTTTTCCGGAAGTGCATCGTTGCCCGAGGCAGTCAGGATGCAGATGGCTGAAATATTCAAGACCCAGTTCGCCCTCAGCCTGGGTACCGCCATGAAAGTGGGTATTATAGTGGTACTGATGGGGACTGTTGTCTCTCTATTGATATCCGGCCGTATCCGGGGAGCGAAAAAATCCCCCGAATAACAGACCCTATTTAGCCTTTCCCTGGTTGGCTACGGCCTCCATTGACTTCCGCAGCTCTTCCGGGTCGCCCAGGTAGTAGTGCCGCAGGGGCTTCAGGTCACCATCCAGCTCATATATCAGGGGAATGCCCGTGGGTATATTCATCCCGGCAATATCCTTGTCGGGAATGTTGTCCAGGTACTTGACCAGCGCTCTCAGGCTGTTGCCGTGGGCGGCGATGATAAGCCTGCGTCCGGATTTCAGTACGGGTGCCAGGTCGTTATGCCAGCAGGGCATGAAACGGGCGATGGTATCCTTCAGGCTTTCCGTCAGGGGCAGCTCAGCGGCTGCCAGGTCATTGTACCTGGGATCGTGCCCGGGAAAACGCTCATCCTTTTCGTCCAGGGCGGGCGGGGGTACGTCGAAGCTCCTGCGCCAGATGAAGACCTGCTCTTCGCCGTATCGGGCGGCCATTTCCGATTTATTAAGCCCCTGTAGTGCCCCGTAGTGCCTCTCATTCAGCCTCCAGGAGTTATAGACCGGTATCCACATCAGGTCCATCTCGTCCATTATCAGCCATAGAGTGCGTATGGCCCGTTTCAGAACGGAAGTGTAGGCGATATCGAACACAAAGCCTTCGGCCTTTAGCAGTTGCCCTGCCTTTTTGGCTTCCTCTGTGCCCCTGGGTGACAGGTCCACATCCGTCCAGCCCGTAAAGCGGTTTTCCCTGTTCCAGGTGCTTTCTCCATGTCTGACAAGTACCAGCTTGATCATGAATCTTCTCCCCTCAATCAGTCGTTATAGCGGAAGTCGCTTTTCAGGACGATCTCCGACCGCCATTATCCTATTTTATCTTATCAGACATCCGATTGCCTATTTTGCCGGATATTTAGAAATTGTTAATGGAAATATTACGGCGTTTTAAAGTTCGCTTAACACTGGGGGGCTATGTACATACTTGATGTTAAAAATTAAAATGAAAGAATCAAGGAGATATTGAGTGAGAAGAATCGATGTGAAGACTGGAGCTTTTGCCACGGCCGTCGTTGGCATATTATCCCTGGGGATACTTTTGTCAGGATGCAGCGGGATAGATGCGGAGAAGGAAACTGAACCGGCGAACCCACCTGCTGTTACAGCTACCCGGGAACCATCGGCTTCACAGACGGCCGGAGGGGTTACGGCGGAAAAAACCACCACCGGACCCGCTGGAACCGGCAGCGGTAAGACTACACCGGCAACCGGTTCACCGGACGTTTCGTCCTCTCCTTCTCGCACTACCAGGCCGCCGGAAACAAATGTTTGCATGAGCCTCAGTATTGATGATGAGGATATAAAAAAAGGTGATGCTTTTAACATCGAGGTATTATTGACCAGCGACATACAGTTGAAAGGCGCACAGTGCGGTCTGGAATTCGATCCGGCGCTGATGGAATGCCGGGAGGTTGAAGAAGGACAGTATTTCAAAGAGTGGGCGGCTGCTAAAAATGTATCTACCATGATGTTCCCTGGCCCTAAAATAGACAACGAAGAGGGCAGTGTGTCTTCATTCGCCATAATACTGACCGGACAGACGGAAGCGGAATTGGAAGGGGAAGATCCTGAAGGAGCCAGCGGAGAAGGGATCTTTTGCAGCTTCTCCATGACAGCAAAACAGGATATAACGGATATAACAAGTCTAAAACTGGTGGATGCAATTTTATCGAATACGGATTTACAATCAATCAGGGATTTCGAGATAGACTATACGGGATACAGTAGTTGCCGGGGATTTTAAAAGTAGTAGCCAGGACATCATCCGGCTCATAAGACCTCACTTACAGGGTTAACCTGTACAATGTAATATCCGCTTCGCAGCGGCATCAGACCTCTCTGCCCCGGGACCAGATCGCGTTCCAGATCCTGCGATGTTCGTTGATATAGGCCAGCGGGATTCCTGATTTTGTGGCAGTTATACCCAGTTTGCTGGCACAGCTTCTGGCTATCTCGTAAAGACTTTCATTGGATTCTCTTCTGCCCTTCACTTCCATGGTTGAAGCATGTTTTGTGACCAGCCAGATTTCCTATTTTTCATCCTCATCGAATCCTGCAAACAGGTTGGTCCAGAAGTCTCTCTCACACCTGAAATGGTGCCTGGCCTGTTCCTCGCTGATTTTGATGGCCTGCCTCCATCCGCAGATGTAGCAATAGGGCTCATTGTCCATTTTGTCCAGGACCAGGCAGTTGTTCCCGCAGTGAGGACACCTGTCATAGCTTCTTTTGAAAATCGAGGAATGTGCCGCGATAACCATTTCAACCTCCTGCATTCCTTTTTTTCCTATTGACCTTTTAATTGTAAAAGACGGGAATTAAGTACGAATTAAACGGAGGTTAAATTAATGTAATATTTTTGATGTTATCAAAAAGAAAACCGGGTTGGTGTTTGTATTTCCCGCATTCCTTATAAAGCGGCAGGGAGGTTTCCTCGGCTCTTCAACCTCCCTGCCCCAGAAGGTGGCGTGTACAGAAATTTAGTTCGCTACAATGTATCCCTCGGAGACGATTATTTGTTTGGCTTCATCGCTCGCGCAATAGTCAAAGAAGGCTTTAACCAGCCCGGTCGGGTTATCCTTGGTAAGAAAATAGAGCGGTCTGACAATCGGATATGTGCCGCTCTTGGCATTTTCCGATGTAGCTTCTATTCCATCTATGGACACGGCTTTTACGGTGCTTTCCACGTATCCGAAGGATACGAAGCTGATGGACTGGGCGTCTCCCTTGACAACCTGCATAACAGCCCCGTTTGATGATTGCAGAATAGCGTTTTTAATAATGCTTATCTCATTGCCGGCGTCATCCTTGCCCATTACCATTTCCTGGAAGGCGGACCTGGTACCGGATCCCTCTTCACGGGCTACCACATGGATTTCTTTATCAACTCCTCCCACCTCTTTCCAGTTGGTGATTGTGCCTGC
Organism: Dehalococcoidales bacterium; assembly: GCA_016926695.1. The sequence goes on from JAFGOB010000024.1 coordinate 6,333, forward strand.
GAAGATGTCTCTGACCTGGCTTTTGGTTAAACTATCGACGGTATTCTCCGGGTGGACGATAATAGCGATGCCGTCGCGCGCCAGCAGGAAGGTCTGTACCGGCGGATCGCCCTCTTTGACTTCTCTGGAAGCTGCGCCGACGTCAACGGTACCCGCACTGGCGGATTTAATTCCTACGGAAGAACCTCCTCCCTGGATTACAATGTTTACATCGGGATTTTTTGCTTTGAAAGCATTGGCCAGTTTTTCCGCCAGGGGTTGGACCGTGGTCGAGCCGGCTTCTGTGATGGTACCGGACAGTTTATCGGGAGCGGGGGCGGCTGAAGAAGCGGCGGCTGGAGTAGTCGCTGGAGAGTTGGTGGTAGGGGCCGGGGTCGTTTCGCTATTACAGCCTGACATGACAATGCTCAATGTCAGCACTCCAATAAGCAATACCAGCCAGACGGGTTTTTTAATGATTCGTATAGATTGTTTCATATTTTGTCCTCCTGATTTTTTTCAACTCACTCTGTTTAAACAATAGCAGATGGACCTTAAGACAGGTTTAAGGCAATATTAAAAAAAGGTTAAATTTTGGAGGAGTTGCATCCGTGGGAAAAATATAACAGAGATTTAACGGGGTTTTAATAGGCTCTTAAAGTGGATGTTTTATACTGAAGACAACAGCAGATGAAAAGAAATATATAGAAAGGAGGAAGGGAGTTGTTTGAACATCGTGACGTATCAGGCAGGCAGTTCAGGACTTATGAAGTTGATGCCGAAGACTTCAGTCTATTTGAAGGCGATATGGTTCCCGAGGGATGTGAAATCGGCATAGATGTACGGACGGGAATGGCGATATATTTGGGACAGGAGGGTATTGTCGCCACGGTCTATTACAATCCGATGAATCACAGTTTTCTGGTTATGTTCCAGTTGAAATCCGCTGAAACGGCCGGCACGGGAAAACGCGAGATGGTCCCGGCCTGAACCGGGATTCCGGTTTGTCTGTTTCAGAGATACAGCCTGAGCAAGCCTACCCCTCGAATTTATAGCCTACCCCGCGCAGCGTTATCAGGTATTTTGGATCTTCGGGGTTTTCCTCTATTTTTTCGCGCAGCCAGCGAATATGTACATCCACTGTGCGTGTATCTCCCGGGTAGTCATATCCCCAGACCTTTTCCAGCACTTGTTCCCGGTTGAATACAATCCCCGGATTCCTGGCCATGTAGGACAGCAGTTCAAATTCCTTGGGAGTCAGGTCCAGTGATATCCCCTTGAGTGTGACTTTGTGCCTGGCTACGTCGATTTCCATATCAGCCGTTTTTATCAGGGTATCCGAACTGCCGGTGCTGGACTCGCGTATCTCTGACCTGCGGAAAATAGCCCGGATGCGGGCCAGCAGTTCTCTCATCTTGAAGGGTTTAGTCAGGTAATCGTCTGCACCCAGATCAAGACCGACCACTTTATCGATTTCATCATCTTTGGCGGTGAGGATGAATATGGGCACGGTCATTTCCTGTCTCAGTATCCGGCATACCTCGAAACCGTTCATTTTGGGAAGCATGACATCCAGTATGATAAAGTCCGGTTTCTGGGTCCTGGCGGATTCCAGCCCCTGGACGCCGTCTGTGGCTGTGGCGACTTCGTATCCTTCTTTAATGAGATTATATTTGAGCATCTCCAGCAGGGTTGTATCGTCTTCTATTACCAGTATATGCTTGTCTGCCACTGTATTAACCTCATTTCCATTTTATCAGGGAACAAATATCTGATGTGCCAGAAAAATTTCTCCAACACGTCACAGCCGGGACCGGCCAAACTGCATTTTTCAGGTCTTATTCGCTTTTGCGATCGAGATTTCAGTATTATTCCTGGAGTCCTCATTCAAAATATCCTTGATAGATGACATTTCGATTGCGAATTAGCATTAATACCGGGAAGATATCATGCCATTCCGTTTGCCGGTAACGACGTAGACGATGCGTTCGCCGATATTGGTTACCCTGTCGGCACTGCGTTCCAGGTTGTGTCCCACCCAGATCAGGCGTGTGGCCCGGGTGATGGTCTTGGGGTCTTCAGCCATGAAGGTTAGCAATTCACGGAAGACCTGGTCGTAAAGGTTGTCGATATCATCATCCTCGGCACAAATCCTGGTTGCCGATTCGGCATCGTGATGGATAAAAGCTTCCAGTACTCTCTTCAACATGCTGCCGGTCTGTTCCGCCATGCGCGGCAGGTCGATCAGCGGTTTCAGCGGGGGTTCATTGCCTATCATAATGCTGATCTTGGCTATGCCTTCCGCATGGTCGCCTATGCGTTCCAGGTCCACAATGATGTTAAGCACGGCGATAATTATCCTGAGGTCGCTGGCGAGCGGCTGCTGGGTGATGATCAGATCGATGCACTCCTCCTCGATCTCGAAACGCTTGTGATCGATGGCCCTGTCTTCTTTAATTACGCGCCCGGCCAGTTCAAGGTCCCTGTTTTTCAGCGCATCCATGGAACTGTACAGCGCGTTTTCTACCATGCTGCCCATAGCCAGTACGTGGTCCTGTAACTCTCTTAAATGCTGATCAAAAAGCCTTCTGGGCATATCCCCTGACCTCCTTAACCGAAACGCCCGGTTATATAGTCCTCAGTCCGCTTGTCCGCAGGCCGGCTGAACAACTGTTTTGTTTCATCATATTCTACCAGTTCCCCCAGCAGCATAAAGCCGCACCAGTCGGATACCCTGGCTGCCTGCTGCATATTATGGGTAACGATGACGATAGTATACTTCTTTTTCAATTCCTCCATCAATTCCTCTATTTTAAGAGTGGAGATAGGGTCCAGGGCTGAGCAGGGTTCATCCATCAGGATGACCTCAGGCTCGATAGCCAGCACCCGGGCTATGCACAGGCGCTGCTGCTGGCCGCCTGACAGGGCCAGACCGGATTTGTCAAGATCATCCTTGACTTCATCCCAAAGAGCGGCTGAACGCAGGCTCTTTTCAATGGTCTCTTCCAGGTTTATTTTATGACTCATACCCAGCATACGCGGTCCGAAGGCTACATTTTCAAATATTGACTTGGGAAAGGGATTGGGCTGCTGAAAGACCATGCCTACCCTTTTTCTGAGGTCGACGATATTTAAAAGCGGGTCGAAAATGCTATTGCCGTCCAGCAGTGCCTCCCCTTCGACTCTTGCTCCGGGCGTGATGTCCGTCATACGATCGAAGGTGCGTAGCAGAGAGGATTTACCGCAGCCGGACGGACCGATGATAGACGTAATCTGGTTTTCACGTACCATCATATTGACATCTTTCAAAACGTGGTTTTTTTGATAGAACAGGTTGAGTTTCCTGGTTTCCATTTTAGGGTCCATGACTATGTCCTCCCCGCCATTCTGGTATGAAATTTCTGGGATAACCAGTTGGTAAAGGTATTTATTACAATAATAAGTATAACCAGGATAGCAGCGGTGGCCATGGCTTTTTCGAAGGCGTTGGTTTCAGTGGCCAGGTAAAAGACATGCAGGGACAAGGTCCTTCCTCCGGTAAGGAGAGAGGTGGGCATGGCCGCACTGCCCCCCATGGTTACATAAAGGCAGGCAGTCTCCCCGATAGCCCGTCCTATGCACAGGATAATTCCGGTGGCGATTCCGGGTAGCGCGGCAGGCAAAATAACATGCGATATCATCTGCCATTTTGTTGCTCCCAGGGCCAGGGCGGCTTCCCGCTGGAAATTGGGAACTGCCCGTATGGCTTCTTCGCTGGTGCTTATCAGGGTCGGCAGCAGCAGGCAGACCAGAGTAAGAGCGCCTGAGAGTATCGAGAAGTTGAAATGCAGCGCCGTCACAAAGAGGGTAAACCCAAAAAGGCCGAAGACAATCGAGGGAACGCCGGCCAGGGTGTTGATGGCATAGCGGATGGCCTGGGTGATCCAGTTGTTCCGGGCGTATTCCGTTAAATATATGGCCGCTCCGATGCCCGGAACGACCAGCAGCAATATCGTCAGACCGATCAGGTACACAGTGGTGACAATCACGGTTGAAATGCCGCCTTCGCCTGACAGCCCCCCCTGCGGGGCGTTTATCAGAAAGTCCCAGCTTATATGGGGCAGTCCACGAACAAGTATATAGATTACGATAAGCAGCAGTATCAGCGCGGTGATGATCCCCGCGCACCAGATGACTCCCAGTGCTATCTTCTGTTTGGCGCTAGCAGTTAGTCTGACCACCGGCGCCCCTCCTGAAAAGTCTGATAATAACTGTGTTTAGAACTATGATAAAAACCAGCAGGACGACAGCGGTAGCGAACAATGAGCTCTCGTGGATACCGCTGGCATACTGGATCTCGACGGCGATATTCCCTGTCAGTGTACGGGCGGGGTCCAGCGGGGAAAGAGGGATCATCACGGCATTACCGATTACCATAATCATGGCCATGGTCTCTCCGATAGCCCGGCCGGCCCCCAGGACGACCGAAGCCCCGATGCCTGAACGGGCGGCGGGAATGAGGACATGCCAGATAGTCTGCCAGTGAGTCGCTCCCATGGCCAGAGACCCTTCTTTGTATTTTTTAGGCACTGCCCGCAGGCTGTCATCGCTGATGGAGATAATGGTGGGCAGTACCATGGCCATCAGTACCAGGCAGGCGGCGGCCACGCTGTATCCCGTGCCTCCGATCTGGCGGATGGACGGGACAATCAGCAGCATGCCTACCAGACCGAAAATAACCGATGGTATGCCGACCAGCAGCTCTACAGCCGGTCTCAGAACGCGGCGTACCAGGTTGGGGGCTACCTCGGCCAGCAGCACGGCACAGGCGATGCCCAGCGGTATGGCCAGTACCAGGGAACCGATGGTTACTGCCAGAGAACCGACTATCATGGGCAGGACTCCGAACAGATCACTGCCGGGGCTCCAGTCCATCCCGAAGAGAAATTTGAAAAAACCCACCTGGAAAAAGGCCGGCAACCCTTCCTTGAGAATGAAGACTATGATAGCCAGTATAATAACGAAAGATAAAGCGGCACAGACAATCACGCCTGTTTTGGCCGCCCGGTCTGCGAAATAACGCGATTGAAATTTCCTTCTACTGGCGCCGGGTGTGTCAGTCACTAACTATATATCCTTCTTCACTGATGATCCTGCGGCCTTCAGCTCCTCTGCAAAAGTCCAGGAAGGCTTCCACCAGCCCCTCCGGTTGAGTCCTGGTCAGGAAATACAGCGGTCTGACGACAGGATAGGTCCCGTTACGGGCATTTGTTTCTGTGGCTGCCGCTCCGTCTACCGATAAAGCCTTCACCGCGTTCACCACGTACCCGAAAGAGTCGAAACTGATGGCCTGTGCGTCAGACCGCACTACTTGCAGTATGGAACCGCTGGAAGATTGTAATATGGCGCTTTTAACCATTTTAATGTTGTTTCCCTGGCTGTCCTTGCCCATTATCAGTTCCTGGAAGGCCGAACGTGTACCTGAACCTTCTTCACGGGCGGCAACATGAATTTCCTTGTCGTTACCGCCGGCATCTTTCCAGTTCCTGATCTTTCCGGAGAAGATATCGACTATCTGCTGTCTGGACAGGTTTGTGACGGGATTGGCGGGATTTACGATAATAGCGATGCCGTCACGTGCCAGAAGGTGTTTAATCAGCTCCGGATCAGCTTCGGTCAGCTCTCGTGAAGCTGCTCCTATATTTACCGTACCGTCATAGGCTGACTTGATGCCAACACCCGTGCCTCCGCCCTGGATGGTGATATTAACCTTCGGATAGCTGACAGTGAAGGCGTTGGCCAGTTTTTCTGCCAGCGGCTGTATCGTGGTCGATCCGGATTCAGTGATAGTGCCTGACAGGACTCCGGAGGACGCTGCATCGCTGCCGGCGTGTTGCGCCGGAATTGAGCTGCTGCCGCATCCGGCAGCGACAGGGACAACTAATAACAGGAAGGAAAAAATAGCCAGTATGCCCCGGGAAATCCTGTTTCTGAGTATAACGCTGATAACTAACCTCCACGATGGTGATTAACCCCTGGTCTTGATCAGCTTTTTGCTCTCCTCTTTCAGGATATCAGATTTTCATTAAGTGGTATTTAAGCCAATGTTAAGAGAATGTTAAAAATGGTGTGAAAGGCCGGTCTCCCGGTTACCGGGAGACCGGAATAAACGCATATTCACCGCGGGTGCAAACTGTCTGTGTGCTGATGTCGCTGAAACGGGTTATTTCCGCTTTACAACCTTTCGATATTCATTACCTTCTGCGGGCTGAATCCCTTATCTTTCTCAAAGTAGGGATCTCTGGACCCCTCCGCTCCGGCAAGCATGATTTCGATCTGGATAATGGGCCTGTCAACCCGGGTGATCTCAAGCGGACAATGGGGCAGTCCCGGAGGAAGCGAGATGAAGGTAGGACGGGTAAAAACATGCTTTTCCAGCTCTTCGCCGAAATAGAATACAACCTCACCCCCGAAATCGTTGGGATCATCGGGATTGCTGCCGTACCATGCCAGGAACTCCTGGAAATTATGGGTATGACAGGGATTATCTCCTTTGTACGGCTTCCTGACGAACTGGTGACCTATGGTGAAAGGGAACTGCAATAGCTGGTGGCCTACCATAAACCCATCGAAGACAACACTGTTGTCGGCCTTCAGTGACATACGCATATGCGGTGGATCATAGATATACTGATCATATTTGCCGCTCATTCATTACCCTCCTTCGTTTTATATTAATTAAGTGTACATTATTGCCAGCTTGCAAGACAAACCCCGCTACTTTAACCGGCAGCTTTAAGCATTTGTATGGCAGCGCTCCGGGAAGAATTGCCCGCTCATGGTGCAGGACCGAACCTGATCACCGGATTACCCCCCTCTGTGTTCTTTCCCAGCCGGACCACCGTTTTTACCCTCTAGTTTTGAGTAAGGCACTCCGGTTATGGATATAATTCAAGGCGATACATTTTTGGTTGTTACGGGCAGAGTAAAGCTGAAGGTTGAGCCCCGGCCCTCATTGCTTTTTACCCGGATCTCCCCCCCGTGGGCCTGAACGATGTGCTTGGCGATAGCCAGTCCCAGCCCGCTGCCTTCGCCTGAACGGGACCTGTCGGCCTTGAAGAACCGTTCGAAGATGTGTGTCAGGTCCTCTCTGGAAATACCGATCCCGGTATCCGTTACCTCCGTTGTTACCATGCCGTTTTCAAACCGTGTATAAAGAGTGATTTTTCCACCGTCCGGAGTGAACTTGATGGCATTGTGCAGGAGGTTTACAACGATCTGCCTTATACGTTCCTTGTCCGCTTCTACTAAGGGAAGGTCTTCCTGCAAAGAACTGTCCAGAATTATATTCTTGCGTTTGGCCTGCGGGTCCAGGTAGTCCGCTATCTCCCTGATCAGACTGTTTAGATCCAGAGGCTCACGGTGTAAGACTGCTTTGCCCGTTTCCAGCCGCGAAATTTCGATCAGTTCATTGATCATCTGGGTCATGCTGTCTACTTCTGCATTAATCCTGTTCAGAAAGTCCAGTGCCGTGGAGCGTTCTTCTATTGCCCCGTCCTGGAGCGTCTCAACCACGGCCTTGATACCTGCCAGCGGAGTACGCAGTTCATGTGAGATATTGCCGATAAATTGGCGGCGCAGGGTCTGAAGGCTTCTCATTTCGGTAAGGTCCTGTATGAGCAGTAAAGCCCCGCCGGGCTGTGCCTGGAGAGGTGCGGAAACGACGCGCAGGAATTTTCCTCCAGGGATATCCACATGGGCGATTTGTTTGAGCCCGGTTGTCAGGCATTCATTCAACACTCCCTCGATTTGGTGGTTGATAATAACCTCTATCAGGGGTTTTCCGGCGGAGGCAGACCCTGGAAAGCCGAAAATGCTCTGTGCGGCCGGATTCGAGAATGAAATACATCTTTCCGCATCAGTCAGGATAATGCCGTCCGGCATTGTATTCAGGATAGTATCAAGCTTTACCTTCTCGTCCGAAATAGTCATCATGGTGTTTTGCAGACCGGCGGACATTTTGTTGAAAGCCTGACCCATCCGTCCCAGTTCGTCGTTTGACCGTATAGGGACACGCAGGTCGAATTCTCCTGAAGAAATCCTTATGGCTGCGTTGGTAACCTGCCTGACAGGACGTGTTATCATGCGTGTTATAACGGCTGCGGCTGCTATTACCAGGATAGCGGCGATCAACATGGCCAGGACCACTGTCCAGAAGGTTTGGCTTATCAGATTTTCTACTTCAACGGTGGGAAGGGCTACGCGGGCGACTCCCAGTACCTTTCCCTGGTAGGTTACCGGGACAGCCAGGTACATGAATGACTGCGATCTGGTTGTGCTGTAGCGGGTACTTTCACCGCTGTCTGCGGTCAGGGCCTGTTGTACTTCAGGCCGTCCGGCGTGGTTTTCCATTTCAGCCGGATTTTCCCAGGTATCCCCCAGGACTGTACCGTCCGCTGCAATCAGGGTAATCCTGGCATCGATTTCACTGCCGGCGGTGACTGCCAGGTCAGCCAGTTCCTGTTTTATATCGGGTGAAATATAATATGGCTGGGCTGTTTCTGCTACCAGCCGGGCTTTATCCAGCAGATCGTGGCGGATCTGATCAAGCTGGTTCTGGCGAACGGAGTTCGTAATGAAAGCACCCAGGCATCCCAGGCTGACCAGGATAAGCAGGGTAAAAGGCAGGGTTATTTTCCAGAAAATACTGCGAAACACCTGTCCTCCTTGGCTGTTTCCCTTTACTCCTTCCGGTGACAATTTTAAAATCCAGAAAGCCTGTCGTGCCCAAGCTTCGGACAGGCGCATGATTCACGTTCACCGGCGGTCCATTCTGGCTTTCAGGTCTTTAAACGTTGAACAGGAAATTGATTACATCACCGTCCTGGACGATGTAGGTCTTGCCCTCAAGCCGCAGCAGCCCCTGTCTTTTGGCCTCTACCAGTCCCCCGCACTTGAGCAGGTCGGTATAATGGATAACCTCGGCCCGGATGAATCCCCTTTCGATATCCGTATGGATCTTGCCCGCCGCCCTGACTGCCTCCGTTCCCTGCTTGATAGGCCAGGCCCGGCATTCGTCCTCACCCACCGTCAGGAAGGAGACCAGGTCCAGGAGTTCATAGGACACCTTGATCGTCCGGTCAAGCCCGGATTCCTCCATGCCCAGTTCTTTTCGAAACTCGTCCATGGCTTCATCGCCCATCTGGGACAGCTCCATTTCCAGTTTACCGCAGGATGCGATTACGCGGCATTTTGGTTTGGAGAAACGCTTGCTATAGTCCTCTTCCAGTGCTTTAGCCTGGGGCAGATCGTCTTCACCCAGGTTAACCACGGTCAGGATTGGTTTAGCTGTCAGGAACTGGTAGTTGCTGATGGCCTTCATCTCATCGGCCGTCAGGGATAGTGCCCTGATGGGCTGGTCTTTTTCCAGGCTGGCCTTGATTTTCAGCAGGGTCTCCTGCTCCTTCTGGTAAGCCAGTCTTTCAGCCGCTTTGGCGGCTTTTAATGAGTTTTCGATGCGTTCCAGCCTCTTTTCCAGTATGGCCAGGTCCGAAAAAGCCAGCTCCAGGTCCATGGCTTCTATGTCACGGGCGGGATCGAGACTGCCCTCGGGATGGGGCAGACTGTCGTCTTTAAAGGCACGGACTACGTTGATAAGCACGTCCACCGTGCTGAGCTGGTTTAAAAGCTGGCCCCCGATGCCTTTGTCTACAGCCATTTCCTTCACGGATGCCCCGATATCGATGTACTTGACTTCGGCGTGAACGATCTTTTTGGGATGGAAGATTTCGGCCAGCCTGTGAATCCTGTCGTCCGGAACGGAGGCCATGCCGATGTTGGCCTGTGCCTTTTGAGAGAATCCCCCGGTGGCCGCTTTCCCTCCGGTCAGACCGTTGAAAATGGTAGTCTTGCCGCTCTTGGATAGCCCTATGATGCCTATATCAACACTCATATGCCTGCCTCTTATCTCAACGCAATATTCCAAAAAATCGCTGTGTGCAAATTCAGTACCATTTTACTCCGTCCGTAAGGCAATGTTCAATCGGCGAAAAAAAGAGCTGATATTGTATTTGACTTTCGAAATTAAGGGGACTGGTGGACTAAATTAATATACTGATATAGCCTTGATTCTTAACAGCGGGCATGAAAATCAAGGCCGTATTATAAATTAAACTTAATTTACGATCAGTTTACTTTAGGTTTCCGCCAATAGCCTGACCGGAGCAAAATATTTGGCCGGATATAAATAGTCTTCTTCGGACATAATACCTGTATGTTCAGGCCAGGCTTTGATCCGGAGAAAACAGTAAAAAATCCTCTCCACGGAATCACTCTTTATGCTAAAATTTAGGAAGGTATCAGGGCAGGAGGCCGGATTTTGCTTTATATTTTATGGGGTGACGACCAGTTTTCACTTGAAGAGACCCTCCAGGGGATTAAAAAGAGTCTGGGTGACCTTTCGGTTGCGGACACTAATATACATAATCTGGACGGGCAAAAGCTGTCCGTCAGCAATCTGCGCGCGGTGGGTGAAGCCATGCCTTTTCTGTCCCCTAAACGCCTGGTTATCGTGCAGGGACTGCTGTCCCGTTTTGAACCCGGTAAGGCCTCATCCCGGTCGAAGGGCGCTAATACAACGGGATCTAAAAAGGATGAGGCCTCATCAAAGTTAAAAGGCGGTAATTCAACGGGATCTAAAAAAGACGAGGCCGCTGTCTTGGCTGAGTGTATTAAAGGTCTGCCCGATACCACCATCATGGTATTGACCGACCGGATCGAGTCAAAAAAACCCTTCCAGGATAACCCGCTTTATAATGCCCTGGCGGCAAAGGCCGAGATAAGGTCTTTCCCGCTTCTCAAAGGTCTGGGCCTGTCACAGTGGATACAGTCCCGTGTCAACCGGATGGGGGGCGGCATTTCACGACAGGGAGTCTCTCTGTTAATGGACTTTATCGGCGGAGATCTGTTTACCATGTCCAATGAGATCAATAAACTGGTAGCTTATGCTGCGGGGCGGCAGATTGAAGAGAAGGATATACGGGCTGTGGTCGGCTCATCCAGAGAAGCGGAAATTTTTACCCTCATAGATGCGGTGATCGACCGCAAATCCGGGGTCGCCGAGCAGATATTGCAAAAGCTGCTTCAGACCGGAATAGCCCCTCAACAGATACTGGTCCTTCTCGCCCGCCAGCTCCAGATGATGGTCCAGGTCAAAGAGCTCAAGGGCCTGAAAAGGCCTTTATCCGAGATAAAGGGGAAAATCGGGATTTATAATTCATTTGTCTGGGATAGAATTGCAGCACGCACGGACAAGTATTCCGGAGAAAGGTTAAGGGAAATATACCGCTATCTGCTTGAGACCGATATAGCCCTCAAGACGGGCCGCATGGACGGCGATCTGGCCATGAACCTTCTGGTGGCTGACCTGTGCGAAAGAAGCACAAGGTAACAACAATGCCGCTTCGTTCTGTTTCCAGTATGGCTGGAAAAGCTATATACTATTATTAATAACTTGACAATAATTCAGAGCATGTGTTAATATTTGGCATTCGTGATATGCCTAGAGTGTCTAGGTATTTAGATATTTTTTTATGACCGAAAAAGCCGCAATCCAATATAATCAGTTATCAGTGGGATTTGAGTTTCCCGAGCAGAGTTATGTGCTTGATTCTGCCGTGGTCTCACTTTACCTGGAGGCTGTGAAGGACGATCATGATTTGTATCTCAGGGAGGCGCTGGTACCCCCCATGGCTGTTACGGCCTTTGCCATGGCGTCTTTGTCCGGGGCGGTTGCCATGCCCGACGGCACCATCCATGTTTCTCAAGAGCTGGAGTTCCTGAAGCCGGTAAAGGTCGGAGATACCATTACCTGCCGCTCCAGGGTAAGCCGGAAGGTGGACAGGGGCGGTCTACATTTGATGAATACCGATATCAGTGTGATCAATCAGGACGGTGAAGTAGTGCTGACGGGAAAGGTAGGTTTTGTCCTGCCGTCATCTTCTCAGGGCGGGAAAGAGTGATGAGCAATGGACTTGATATTAATTCACTCCAGGCCGGGCAGGCGCTTCCGGGATTCAAGAAACTGATTACACAGGAAGAAATAAACCTGTATGCTTCGGCCAGCCGCGATTTTAATCCTGTTCATATCGATCCGGAGTTTGCCAGGAAGACTGTGGCCGGAGGTACTATCGCCCATGGCATGCTGATACTGGCCTATGTATCCCGCATGATGACGGAAGCCTTCGGGAAAAGCTGGCTGACGGGTGGAAGATTTAATATACGTTTCAAGTCCCCGGCCAGACCCGGTGATACTATAAGCATCCAGGGGTCTGTTCAGAAGATACTGGATGAAAGCGAACAGTCAAAGGTCCACTGCGAGGTGCTTTGCGCCAACCAGAAAGGGGACACGGTCATTACCGGTGAAGCTGTTGTGAGGGTAAAAAGATGATCAGAATATCGATTGACTGTATGGGTGGAGATAACGCCCCGGGCGATGTGGTACGTGGTGCGGTAGCCGGTGCAAGGGAGTATGGACTGGGTATTATCCTGGTAGGACCGCAGGATAAAATAAAAGACGAACTGGCTAAATACGATACCGCTGGCCTGGAAATTGAAATAGTGCATACCGATGAGTTCCTGGTTGAAGGTGAACAGCCAGCTTATGCTTTGCGCAACAAGCGTTCTGCCTCTATTGCCCTGGCCACCCGGCTGGTCAGGGAGGGGAAAGCACAGGCGGTCTTCAGCGCGGGTCCCACGGGTGGCGTAATCGCTTCAGCCCTGATGATACTGGGTATGGTCGAAGGAATATCCAAACCTGTGCTGGGCGGTCCGTTTATCGGGTTTGCTCCGAAGACAGTGGTTATGGATGTGGGCGGTAATGTCGACGTGCGGCCCGACCAGTTGCTTGATTTTGCCATCGTAGGTATGGTTTATGCCCGTGTGCTCCTGGATATCCCCGATCCTTCGGTAGGTATTCTGAGCGTGGGCGCCGAGGAAGGAAAAGGCAACGACCTGGTAAAAAACACTTTCCCGCTCTTTAAACAAAGCGGTTTAAATTTCATAGGCAATGTAGAAGGCTATGATCTGCTCTCCGGAAAGGTGAACGTTGTGGTTTGTGATGGTTTTGTGGGCAATGTCCTGGTAAAGTTCTACGAAGCCCTGGGACATGCACAGGCCAGGTGGCTGGAAAATACACTCAGGGGAAAACTGGCGGATAACGAGATAAAAGAGCTTTGCAGCAGCCTCTTGAAGATTACCAGTGCCTCCGAAGCTGCCGGCGGAGGGCCTATCTGGGCCGTAAACGGTCTGGCCATGAAAGCCCACGGTAAATCGAAATGGGAAGAAATCGCCAGGGGACTAGGGGGGACCAGGACCCTGATTGAAAAGGATATTGTCAATATTCTCAAGAAGGAGCTCCTGGAAGTTCGATCAAGACTGAATATTCCCGCTGGCTGACTGAAAAATAGGAACATAATTAACGTAAGGAGTTAGAAATGTCCGTTGAAAAAACCCAGGAAGTGGAAGAAACTCTAAGCAAGATCGTCGCCAAGATTACGCGAAAAGAAAATGTAACCCTTTCTCCGACCACCACTTTTAAAGAGTTGGGTGCGGATTCACTGGATGTAGTACAAATCATGGTGGCCCTGGAAGAGGCCTTTGATATCGAGCTGGTGGATGAAGAGCTGAAAGGCATTACCACCATGGGCGATTTTATCGACTATGTCAAGAAGAAGGTATCGGAAAAAGGCGGCTGAAAAATCGCGGGATTAAAATAGCGCACTCTCATGGTGACCGTTATTAATAACCGGCCATAACAGGCGGCCTAATAGGGTGAGAGGACATGTCTTTAAAAGGAAAAACAGCACTGATTACAGGAGGTTCCCGGGGTATCGGGAGGGCCATAACCCTTAAGCTGGCCTCTGAAGGGGCTGATGTTATTATCAATTATTTTCGCCGTACATCGCAGGCGGAATTGACTGCCCGGGAAGCCAGAAGCAAGGGAGTAAAAGCCTATCTTCTCAAGGGCAATGTAGGTGAAGCAGAAAAAATCGAAAGCATGTTCCGTGAGATCGAGTCCAATTTCGGCAAGCTGGATATTTTAGTGAATAATGCTGCTTCGGGAGTGGCCCGTACTGCCATGGACCTTGATGCCAGAAGCTGGGAATGGACTATGGATATTAATGCCCGTGCCCTGCTTCTATGTGCCCAGCAGGCGGTTAAACTGATGCCTGAGGGCGGGCAAATAGTCAGTATTTCCAGTCTCGGTTCACGACTGGTAATGCCGGTTTATACTTCTGTAGGCGTTTCGAAAGCCGCGCTGGAAGCCTTAACCCGTTATCTGGCTATAGAGCTGGCCTCGAAAAATATCCGGGTAAATTGTGTCGCAGCCGGAGCGGTGGAAACGGAAGCCCTCAAGATCTATGCCAACGACGATTCCTTACCCTTTCCCGTGGTACGGGAGACGCCTGCGGGGCGCATGGTACTGCCGGAGGATGTGGCCAACCTGGTCAATTTCCTGTGCAGTGAGGAGTCATACATGATCAGAGGCCAGGTCATAACCATCGACGGAGGTTATTCTATCGCCCCTGTTAGATTGCCCGATAAAAAGGAATAAATATCTATTAAAAGAAAGGATACCATTCTCTTGGGTTATCAAAGAGTAGTAATTACCGGTTTGGGTGCGGTTACACCCATAGGTCTTGATATTAAGGAATACTGGCGGGGACTGGCGGAGGGTCAGAACGGAATAGCGGCTATTACTTCATTCGATACCTCGAAATACCCGGTCAGGTTAGGCGGTGAGGTAAAAGGCTTCAAGCCGGAGGACTATATCCCTCTTAAAAGAGTGGACAGGACCTCGCGTCCCACGCATTTTGCCCTGGCTGCTTCCCGCATGGCTATCGAATCGTCCGGGCTGGACCTGGCTTCTGAAGACAGGGAGAGGATCGGAACGGTTGTCGCTACAGGCGGCATGCCTGCCATGCTGGCCGATAAGGCAGACGAACTTAGAATCAGGAATTCCCCCCGGGTTAACCCTTTGCTTTCCAGCAAGATAGGGGCCAACATGGTCGGTGTGCAGGTGGGTATGGAGTTCGGACTGAGAGGCCCCAACTCAACTGTCAACAGCGCCTGTGCCAGCGGCAGCGATTCACTGGGCCTGGCCATGAACCACATCCGCCTGGATCATGCTGATGTCATGATAGCCGGCGGAGCGGATGCCACTATCACACCGATTACTATCGCCGCCACGAATGTGGTAGGAGCGCTGTCACGCAACCCGGACCCTGACGCTGCCTGTCGTCCCTTCGATCTGAAGAGGAACGGCTTTATTTTCGGCGAGGGCTCTGGAATGCTTGTCCTTGAAAGCTATGAACATGCCGTAAATCGGGGAGCTACGATACTGGCGGAACTGGCGGGCGCGGGCTGGTCCTTCGATGCCTATAATGACACGGCGCCTTATGCCGAAATGCAGGCCAGGGCTATGCAGATGGCCCTCAAGGATGCCGGCGTTTCGCCTGATGAAGTCGATTATATCAACGCCCACGGGACCAGTACTCAACTGAATGATAGTGCGGAGACCAGGGCCATCAAAATAACCTTCGGCCGGAGGGCTTACAATATACCTGTCAGTTCCAATAAGTCTATGATCGGTCATCTTGCCAGTGCTGCCGGATCGGTTGAAGCTGTGGCCGCTGTGCTGACAATTGTCAACGGCATCATACCACCGACTATCCATTACCAGGAACAAGATCCTGAATGCGACCTTGACTATGTTCCCAATAAGGCTCGCACCCAAAAAGTCCATGTTTGTCTTTCCAACTCCTTCGGACTGGGCGGCCAGAACTGCTGCCTGATATTAAAAGGATGGAACGAGTAATGATGAATACAGAGCTGGCAGGCAAAACGGCGCTTGTGACCGGAGCTTCCAGGGGACTGGGCAGGGCTATTGCCGTCAAGCTGGCCTCGCTGGGTGCGAAAGTAGCCGTCAATTATCTCTCTAATGAAGAGGCGGCAGCCGCAACGGTTAATACCATCACCCTGGCCGGGGGTGAGGCCATGGCTGTCAGGGCTGACGTAACGGACAGCGATGCCGTTAAAAGCATGATACGTCAGATAGTTGAAAAATGGGGAAAGATCGATATTCTGGTCAATAATGCCGGGATTACCCGGGACGGGCTGCTGCCGCGTATGTCGGATGAAGCCTGGGATGAAGTTATCAATACCAATCTAAGGGGGGCTTATCTCTGTACCAAATTCGCCCTCCGCTCGATGATGAACCAGCCCTCGGGGCGCATAATTAATATTGCCTCACTGGCAGGTATTGTCGGAAACATAGGTCAGGCCAACTACTCGGCCAGCAAGGGCGGATTGATCGCCTTCACCAAATCCGTCGCCCGGGAGGTCGGATCGCGCAATATCACAGCCAATGTTATTGCGCCGGGTTTTTTTGTGACGGATATGACGGACAAACTACCACCTGAAGCCCGGCAGGCTATCCTTGAGCGTATTCCTCTCAAACGCTACGGGAAACCGGAAGACCTGGCGGAGCTGGCGGCTTTTTTGGCCGGAGAACAGTCGGGCTACATCACTGCCCAGGTCATCTCCATCGACGGCGGGGTGGTGTAGGATACCTTGATACCTGTGCTATTCTTTCCCTTTTGTATTAGTCCTCTTCGATGATGAATACCTCTTCAATGCTTGAGTTCAGGACCCTGGCGACCCTGTATGCCAGGAGCAGCGAGGGATTATAGGTGCCTTTCTCCAGGTAAAGCAGGGTCTGCCGGGTAACCCCGACCTTTTCGGCTAACTCATCCTGAGTCAGGTTATATCTTGCCCTCAGTTCTTTGATTCTGGTTTTAATCTTCAATCCCGGCCTCGAATAGCCCGGTTGCCCGTGCAATTTACTGGTATCATCTGTGTTTCCGTGCCGGTAACAAAACCAACCGGCTCAAGATTTTTCCTTAAGCACCTGCCCATTTTCCTCTCCCTCGATGGGAGAGGTCAGGTGAGGGTGTTTAAATCCCTCCTATGTATCCGGCTCAAGATTTTTTGTAATAGTAGAAGAAAATGGAACCGACTAACATCACCAGTCCTCCAGCCAGTATAGCGACCAGCCAGACGGCATCCGGAACAATATTATCGGTGATAACCAGGTGAAGGAAGAAGATCAAATAGGTCACGAACAGGGCATTCCTGGTGCTCCTGGCGTTGACTGCATCCATTCTCTCGTCCCCCATTGACTGCCGCAGGATCGGTTTTCCGGCCTTAAATTTATATATGATGACAATAACCACGTATAGTAAAAAAAGGGCCATAACTATGGCTGCCCAGGATACCGGCAGTTTGATTCCCAGGGCTCCGATGGTTTTAGCCAGGACTACCGAGCCTAAAATCAAGGTAAAAAAAGTCATCCAGTCCTGGCTTCTGAAATTGGTTTTAGCCCGGCGGATCTCTCCTCTGCGCAGAAAGATGAAAACGTAAAGAAGCAACAGCAGGATTACCGGCAGCAAATACAGAACAGGATTGTCCATAGCACTCTCTCCTGATGTAATATAAAACCAACAATATGTAAGAAATATATTACAAATGGAGCGATTTGTCAAATCTCAATTATTAACGGTGTCTTCCATTTAAGAGGAGTTCCTTCCTCTCCACCCCATCCCTTCCTTGATCTACATACCGATAACGCGCACAACCAGATGTAGGGGCGTGGTCTCTGACCCGCCCGCCCCGGTCTGAGTCCTTATCAACCTCGTTCCCCCTGATCGCAACTCCAGACCCTCTCTCACCAGGTTGAGCCTGGTATATGCTTGATACTATGGGTTGTAATTGGGGAGGGAAAGAGGTACCCATTCAGAGCCACAGCAGGCAGCGGGGGCCGCTACCCTATGAAGGCAATGAACCTACGTTTCCCTCTCTCCATTCCTCTCCCCTTGAGGGAGAGGTTAGGTGAGGGGTCTTTATAATAGACGTATTGAGGCAAGTATCTGGATACCGGCTTTCGCCGGTATGGCCGAAAGAGAGTCTCCTATCCGGGTTCATTCAAAGACTGGAACATCCTTTTCTCCCTTCTAGTCGTCGGAATCTCATGATTTTGGGCAAGCCCAATACGATGGGAACCTCACGCCCCGAAGTGTAAAGGAACCGGGGCTCAGAATGGGCTTTAATTCTCTAACCCCCTGTGTCAAGTGTGTGCCACACTCAGCCCACAAAGGGCGAGGAAAGTAGAGATAGGGAACGGTGAATCCGGTCCGGTGCAAATGCCAACTGTGTAAAAAATCCCTTTAATCAGCCGGTTCGTCAGAGATCAGGTCTGCTAACGGGCGTTTGACCGCCCGGGCAATAGCTATCAGTGTCTCGTATCTTGGTGACTGCTCTCCGTTTTCTATGCGTTCCAGCGTTATCCTTCTGATTCCCGCAGCAGAATCTCGGATTGCTTTGTTTGATCTCTTTGCCATACCCCTCCCCCGAATTGTGATGTCATTGTGATATCCTCATTTACATTGTGATTCGGCGGTAATATTCCCCCTCTAGACTTGTTGTTTAGAGGGGGGAAGGCCATTGAAAGAAAGACCAGCTCTGTTACGTTTGTTCCTGCTTATGCTGTGCGCCTGTTTGCCGATGACGCCCGTTATGGCAGCCGGGGTTGAAGCACTTGACGGTGGGTATATCGCTGACCTGGACAATACCGGTGGAGCGGTGGGACGAACTGGGTTGATCGATATTGAGGCTGATTCGCCTCGCTGGGACCTTGAGCGGATCCAGGCCGCGGAAGCCTGGCAGTTGACCGGCGGAGCGGAAAATGTAACCGTGGCAGTGCTGGATACAGGCATTGATGATCAGCATACTGACCTTAAAAATAAAGTAATAGCCAGAACGAGCTATGCCGTCAGCGATGATGTGGATCTTATTCGTGGTCATGGAACCCATATCGCCGGTATTATAGCCGCATCAGCCGGAAACGGGGGTGTGACCGGTCTGGCCTATAACAGCCCTTTGATGGATGTCAAGGTGGCGGAGAACAACGGGACTACGGATGCAAAAAAACTGGCCCTGGGCATCATCTGGGCTGCCGACCACGGTGCAAAAATAATAAATGTCAGTATAGTCATTAACCGGCCTTATGCGTTGCTGGAAGAGGCCGCAGAATATGCCTGGAACAAGGGCTGCATCATAGTTGCGGCGGCCGGCAATAACGCCTCTTCCACTCCTGTCTACCCCGCTGATTATCCCCATGTTATCTCGGTAGCGGGAGCCGACCGGCAGGACTATGCGGCCAAATGGTCTAACCGGGGAGACTGGGTCTCGCTGTTTGCTCCGGGAGTGGACATATATTCCACCCTGCCCGGCAACCGCTACGGTCTGAAAAGCGGCTCCTCCTACTCTACCGCCCTGGTCTCGGGTGAGGCCGCGCTGTTATTTGGCCAGGCTGTGGACATCAATAAAAACGGGAACGTCAACGATGAAGTTGCCGCTATTCTCCTGAACAGCGGTGACGACCTGGAGGACAAGAGCGGAACACGGATCAATGCCTTTAAAGCCGCATCAGCGCTGGCAGGCCATGCCGGCGGGGAATAACGCGCCGCATATCAGGCCTCCTGGACGGCTTTTTGCTGTCTTCTGCGTAAAACGGCCAGTATAATTATGGCGATACCTATCACCATCAGCCACAGCCACCAGTAGCTGATCTCAGCGACATCCACCTGACCGGCCGGATCGACTATCAGCTCCGCCATCTCCCCCGATACCTCAACGCTGTAGACGCCGTTGATGCCCGGCGATAGAATGAGGTGTATTTGCCTGGACTCGCCTGCTTCCAGCCTGACGGACTGTGTTTTGTGGATTTCATCGTTGACCTTCACCACCACGGTATATTGACCGGCGATCCCGCCTGTATTGGTTACCCTGAACTTTACCTCGGAGCTTTGATCGATGGTTATCCTGGGCGGATCGACCTTCAGGCCTGATATCTCGAAAAAGGCCGGCAGAGGCGGTTCCTTTCCTTCCCTGGCGAGAACAACAAAGAGCGAAAAGTGGTCGGCATCGGCCGCTGCCTGTCCGGCTTCGGCAATGAAGCCCTCCGGCGTCAGGAGCTGGGTCCATCCGTATCGCGGACTGTAGTAGAAGGTTGCCAGGCTGTCAACCTTATCCGGCAGCAGGCTCAGGTCATACTGGATTACTATATGTGCCGGGGCGTCCATGCTGATACCGTGAATAATGCCGCCGGTAACGCCGTTGATATCGATGAAAGGACTCACGTTTATCCATCCCGGGGGCAGGGTGGGGGCATATGCTTCATCAAGAAAAGAGACAACAATTTTCTCAGGTATAGTGATGCCGTCAAGCTGCACTGGCAGACCATCTGCACGGTCTTCATTGGAGATGTACAGCCGGGTCCCGCTGTCTATGGTCAGGCTGAAAGCCTGGTCGGGCGTTGTGGCGAAAAGCGTTTCTAAAAGCTCGCCCGTATCGGCCACCGGCGCCGATGCGGTGAAGTCATGCACTACCAGGTCCAGGAACCGTACTTCGGCAATCTGTCCCTCGGGAATGGAAGGCTCTGTTTCAGTGGGTGGAGGGGGAGTGATGGTAGTTTCTTGCGTGGCTGCGGGAGTGGGTGAGGGGCTCGCTGCTCCTCCGCCTCCCCCGCCTCTTCCCAAATTGACCGGTGGTATTTCGTTCAGGGTGTAATTGATATCAAAGCTCAGGCTGTCTCCCTGGACATCGTTGCCTGTTTCTTCGGGAAGTAGCCAGTGCCAGGTCAGGCTGACCGTTTGATCGGACCCGATTCTTGCCAGGTAAAGATAATCGGTCGTGGAAACCTCCGTAGGGAACATGTCCACGGTAGCAGGCATGGCAAAGCTGGAGGTCAGCCCGTCGGCTGAGAGATCGAGCAGAAGATAACGGGCCAGGTCTCCCGTTGCGGAAGGCGTCCCCTCGACGAATTCCAGCGGGGTCCCCTCCCGGCCGCCGATATTGCCCAGCCAGATATTTAAAGTTGCCGCACTGGAGCCGGTGTTCTTTATTTCGACTGTCTGATAGCCGCTTTCGCCGGGCATAATGGGCCCGATATCCCATCCTGTAGTGCCGCTTTCATCCTGCGAGACCTCCAGCGGCGCGGCTGACGCCGGAGCCGGTGCGGATGCCATGAAGAGCCCGGACAGGGCTACTGCCAGGGCCAGTACGATATTCAGTTTTCCGAGTGAAATTATCTTTTTCATGCCTGTTTATGGAAAATAATGGAGTCTTACTTCTTCCAGAACCGGAGTAACCGTATTATCTGATGTAGAGAGAGTGGCCCGCCACTGCTGGTACCTGCCCTGGGGCAGGGAGTCAAGCACGGGAGATACTCCGGTACATGCCTCCCATGCCGGGGATTCATCCCCCTTGTCGAAGGAGCTGTTTGAAGCCCTGATTTCAAATGTCAGGCTGGTATCGCCGGGGACGTCCGAATCCCAGAAGAGGGCATTGCATGCGGAATCGTCGCTGCCTGTATCCAGGACCGCAGAGGCAACTGTGCCGGAAGATAAAGCTTTGGCAATGATTACATTGATATATGGTGGTAATGCTGATTCTTCGGAAAAAGTCAGAGTAACATCGTGGGTATGAGAGTTACTTGCTACCTCTGTACCGGATGAATTGTATGTGGCGTTTCGATTTCTGGATGGTGAAGAACTGGTCAAGGTCAACTCTGGATGAGTATGGGTGTTGTTTCCTCCGGTAACACCGAATGTATCCCCACCCTTCAGAAAAACCTCATTGAAAATGCCGCCTGTATTGCTGAGGACGCTCCAGGCTCCTTCCGGTATGTTGGTAAACATCCCTATCATGCCGTTTGGGATAGTGGTGTCGGCCTCAGCCTGTGCCAGTATCACCGTAACGAAAGGCGGCTGGGTATCCCCTTCGGAAGAAGTAGTCTCACCGGTTGTGTGGGTGTGACTGTTTCTGGCAATAATGGTACCATTTCCCTGGCTGTATTCAAGGGAATCTGTTGTTGACAGTGTTATCGAGGGAACGCTATGGGTATGAGTGTTAGACCCTCCTGTTGTTGGAAAATCATAATAACTTGAACCACGTAAAAAATAGCCGTCCTGTTCCGAATAACGGGTCCAGCCTGAATCCGGAATTTCTTCGAATATGGCAATTGCCCCGGCTGGAATTGTATCAGGTATCCAGTTGTCATAGCGTATTACCTGAATGTTCCGAAAAAGCGGCAAATTGGATGCTGAACCGGTAGTAACACTGGCTGTTGCGTCGTGGGTATGCGTACTGGAGGTGACGCTGTTTAAACCGCTTTGCACAGTCTGGCTGTCCGAGGGAGCGCCAACCTCGGCAGTGACTGTATGTGTATGAGTGGTACTACCGCCGGTATCTCCGTAGCTGGCTGCGCCCCGAGGAAAACGCCGGTAAAATGGTTTACTTTCCTCATCTGAGACGATCGACCACCCTGAAGGAGCAGAGTCGCCGCTCCAAAAAAGAAGAAGACTGGCCTGTTCTTCGCTGGCATCCAGAGAATAAAAGGTAGAGGGGGAGTCCAAATTATTGAAAGTGGTGGCAATCCATTCATCCGTTCGCTGCACGGCAGATATTCTGACTTCATCCATCCTGCCGTTCAGCCATCTCTGATCGTTTGTTCCGAAGTTGTCCTGAATCCATCTTCTTTCACTGGCCAAGGCCCGGATGTTAGTGGTTATATTGCCCCCTGATCCGGCTCCGTTGTTGTCTGTACCCTGTGTAACTCCATCCAGAAAAAGTTCAATGTTCCCGTATGTGGTATCATCCCGGGTCAGGACAAAGTAGTGCCAGGTATTATCGTTTACGGTTTGTCCGGTGATCCGGGCATAGCTGGTATAGTTGTCCGGTCTGACCAGTCCCATCAGTCTCCCGTCGCTGGTTACCGCCCCGTCGTAACCAACACAGATATCGATATCGGCATTATCACCGCCGGATGCTGTCGAGTCGTTTCTGAAAGAGACCAGTGGACCGTAGCTTTCGGATAACCGGAACCAGCCTTCGATGGTAAAGGACGATTCAACGGCAAAGTCCAGGGAGGCATTATCACCAAGGTTGGTATAGGAGCTTGAACCATTAAAACGGTCGCCTCCATCTATTTTGCCGGTGGTGTCAAGAATTACATTGCTGGCAGTTCCATCATTGTAATATGCAGTTGAATCGCTTATGGTAGTTCCGCCTGTTTCATCCAGGTGCCAGACTGCCCGGAAATCTTCGTTCCAGACATCTCCGGGATTCTGCTGAGAGCTTACAGAAGCATTGCCGTAATACATGTAGATAATGGTATCTAACAAGGATGACAACGACGGGACTTTAACCCAGGCTACCAGCAATCCGCTGCCTGAGGTATACAACTCTATTTCATGATCAAGTTTCGTAATCCCGTCTGAAGCGGTAAAAAGGATATCATCACCGTCATTTTGAGCATAGCCCGCTAATGCTGAGTCAGATGCAAGGCTGAGAAGCAAAGGATAGTTCTCCAGGTCGTCTTCAACCTTGCTTGAGTCGATAATGATTTTTTTACGGTAGCTCCAACCGGAATCGTACCAGTTGCCATTCGAGGAGGCTGAAATCAGCACATTTCCGGGATGTGTAGAGGTATCGACGTTCTCCAGTACGCCGCTCTCGAAGTCTCCCTTCGAGGTCTGTTCCCAAATCTCGGGAACAGCCCCGGAAAGGGTGTTGCCGTCCGCGCTCTCCAGGTCGAAATTGGTAGCCGCCGTACCGGTGGCCAGTCCCGGCAGGCCCACGATCAACAGGAGGGCTAAACATAATATCAATATCAGCGTTTTCTTCATTAATGTTGCTTCAGAGTGAATTCGATATCAAAAGTACAGCTATCGCTCTGTGCCTGGTTGTCCGCGGCGCCGTTATCGGGGAAAATAAAATCAACGCAGAAGTTGCCCGGAGAATCGTCCGGCAGTATCTGCTGGAGCTCGGATGATTCTTTGCCGCCGAAATAATCCGCGATAAAATAGGCTTCCTCCGGTAGCACTGAGCCGCTGGACCAGCCGGTCTTTGCCAGGTCGCTGCCGGAGAGGTCCAGGTAGTAGTCGCCATCCGACCAGCCATTGCCGCCGTTGTCCATCCACATTGCCAGTGTGATCAGCCCGCCCAGTTCTCCTTCCGCATCACCCGGATCGCCGCTGGCTATCTCCACCTCGCTGGCGCCGTTCTCCTGGTTGTCGACTGCTCCGATGGAAATATAGAATTCCCCGGTCAGTGAGCCGTTGTTATAGACTTCCCAGGTCGCCAGTCTGCCGGAATCGGTGGGTTTGATATTATCCAGGCTGATGCTTTCCGTCATGGGGTCGTAGTCTCCCACCTGTAAGTCCAGCGTGCCGGAGGTAACATTGTTTCCCCAGCTTGTTTCAGTGTCGCTGAAAAAAGCCCGCGTGCCCGCGGCCGTCAGGCCGATCAGGGCTATCGCTATTAAACTAAGGGCCAGTATTTTCTTCAGCACTGCGAAATCCTTATACAGGTACGGTAACAGGACATATATCTCCCCTATCGAAAGGGCTATTTCTCGCAATAACCCCTTCGATAGGGGCTGGAGCCTGATGGCTCCAGCCATGCTATGTTAGCTTTTTGAATCCTGGGTCAGGTTGACAGTGAAACCGAAAGTCAGGCTGTCACCCTGACATGAATTATCGAATGCCTCTGTGTTGGTGTTCGCCCATTGATATTTCAGCGTGATGTGAGTAGTATCCCCTGCTGCGCCTGATGCAGCCAGGGCAATATCGACCTTGGAAAGATCGAATGCTTCAATTCCCCTGATGCTCAGATAAACAGTGGAGGCCCCATAGAGGTCGACATCGCCTGTATCTTTAACTCCATTGCCATTAGCGTCGATGAATATCCAGACTAAAAGGGCGTCGCTGAGGTCGTGAACACCGTCAGACGCGTGAGATTCGCCGGTGCCAGGCGTAACATCGACATTGATGTCTGAAAAGTTGAGATAACCGGCAATTGTACCATTATTTTTCAGGGTTAAAGCTCCGTTATTACCCCCTGCGTCACCCGGTTTAAGATTCTCGATTTTCCATGTTTCCGTCACGCTGTCTACAACTTGTGTTCCTCCTGATAACGCAAGGTCCAAAGTACCTGCCATGAATGTGTTTTCTGTGCTGGTCTCGGTGTCGCTGAAGAAGGCGAAGGTACCTACTCCGGCGACGGTGATCACGATAAGTGCCGCGATTGCTAACCCGATTATCTTTTTCATGTTTTTCTCCTTTTATTTTTATATTTTTTTATTTGCTATAATAAACGTCTTTCAGGACGTTATTGAGTTCTTCCCTGATTTGCTTGAGCGCTTCAGGTCCGGGCAGTCGTCCGGTCTGTGCGGTGGTTTTCACTTCTACATTTTCACCTCCCGGTTTTGCCGTGGCTGCCGTAGCTTCTACGGCCGCCTTACCGGTCTTTGACCCTTTTAAAATCTCCCTGGCAATTTCAAAAAATATCCATATAACCAGCAGGAAGCTGGGCAGAAGCACGATGAAGAACCATCCCGTTTTGGTGCGGAGGAGATCGGTTACCCGCCCGATGAAGGGTATCTTGAAGAGATAGGCGCCTTTAACCTGGGAGGGGGATATCCTGGCATTGTCCGGGTCCTCGTTGGCATCTCCCTTGGTCAGGATCATCCCGTCCTCGACGGACAATACCCGGTGAGTCACCAGTATGTTGTCGTCAAGCCTGTAGGTAATGATCCTGCCGGGTTCAATCTTCTCTTCTGCCGGAGTGGTGAAGATCAGGTCGCCCGGCTTGATCGAGGGCTCCATGCTGCCGGTCTGGACTATATAAAAACCGAATCCCGGAGTGAATTTAAAAAATATAATACCGGCAATGAGCAGGCCTATTACGACCGCTGTTGCTGTGGAGAGGAGTCTGGCTGTTCTTTTCCATCTAAAGCTTATTTTATTCTCCATGCCCTGTTAAAATTGAGCTCTGTGATTTTCAGTTGTCCCGTTTGATCTTCCGTTAATCCTGATTAATCTTCCATTAAAATAATTATAGAAAACGAGAGTAAAAAACTGATTACGAAGGTGTGCTTCAAACGTTACATTCAGTTAAAGATAGGTAAAAAATAGTTACAAAATGTTCCCGATTTACGGGATTATTGGGTCCTGGTGGCCGATAGAGAGAGATTAAAATAAAAATATCAGTGAAAATATAACGATTTATTGAAAAAATACACGAAAGTGTGATAAAAAGAGTTAGTTCATTGGTTGTAGTGGTACTTATGGCCTATACCTGGTTTCGGTTCAGGCGCAGAAAGGAAAAAGGCCGGGTCGTGTTAAAACTGTCTGAAAACGGAAAATGGTTTTCTGCACGGTTGATTTCGGAAGGAACCCTGATAGTGTTGGGATTGCTTGCAGCGATTTATCGAGCCATTTTCCAGCGCAGGTCCTCTTTTTTAAAGACAGAATATTGAGCATGGTTTAGAGGATATGTTGCAATTTAAAAATAATTCGGCACCCTCTGTATTTTCTATTACGCAAATCCGGTAAGACCGGTTGAGCAATCGAAAACGGACATGATAAGATAAGGTAGCGATACAATTAGTACAAGAAATGAGGAGTAGTCAATGCTTGCGGGATATATGGGGAAATTATTATTTGTGGACCTGTCCAGCGGAGAAATAAAAGAAGAAAGACCCGATGAGAGTCTTTACCGGAATTATCTGGGAGGCTATGGTATCGGCGTCAGGATTCTCTACAGCCGTCAGAAGGCCGGAGTGGACCCGTTGGGCCCGGAAAATACTCTGGGGCTGATCAGCGGGCCTTGTACCGGCACACTTGTACCCACTGGCGCCCGCTATGCGGCAGTGGCCAAATCACCCCTTACCGGAGGCTGGGGAGACGCCAATTCCGGCGGTTATTTCGGGCCTTATCTGAAGTTTTCCGGTTTTGACGGTGTATTTTTCACCGGTATCTCCACCAGGCCGGTCTATCTCCTCATGGACAACGGTAAAGCTGAACTGAAGGACGCTTCACTTCTCTGGGGCAGGGATGCTTATGAAACCGAATACCTGTTGACGGCCGAGTACGGTAAGGACAGCCGCGTATCCTGCATCGGGCAGGCGGGAGAAAAGATGGCCCTTATCGCCTCTATTATGACCGATCACGGTTCAGCCGCAGGACGTTCCGGCCTTGGAGCGGTTATGGGCTCCAAGCGACTTAAAGCGGTAGTGGTTAAAGGCACTATGGAAGTGAACGTCGGCGACAAAGAAGCCTTGATGAAGCTGAGAATGGAGCATATTAAATCCCTCCAGGTGCCCGGGCCTGATGGCGGATCATATATGCAAAACATGCACAAATACGGGACTTCGGGCATGACCTTCAACTCTGCCCATACCGGAGACTCTCCGGTGAAAAACTGGGGCGGTGTTGGGATTCTCGACGTGCCCGATCGCAGCGGTCTCGATCGGGATGTTGTCGCCGGGTATGTGGAAAAACTGACCGGCTGCTGGCACTGCCCCATTTCATGCAAGGCTATTCTGAAAGAAGGTACAGGAGAATATGCATATGCTGCTGGAGCCCGCCGGCCTGAATATGAGACCCAGGCTAGTTTCGGCGTACTCTGCGGCTCCGCCAACGCTGAATCTATCAACAAGGTCAATGATATCTGCAACCGCTACGGGCTGGATACCATCTCCGCCGGCACCGTGGTGGCTTTTGCCATAGAGTGTTATGAAAACGGTATTTTTACCAGACAGGATACGGAGGGTATCGAGCTGAGATGGGGCAACCACAAAGCCATCGTGGAAATAACGGAAAAAATAGGTAAAAGAGAGGGGCTGGGGAATATACTGGCCGACGGTGTGAAGGTAGCAGCGGAAAAAATAGGCAGGGGGGCCGAAAAATTTGCTGTCCACATCGGAGGGCAGGAGCTGGGTATGCATGATCCTAAACTGCTGATGGGCGGAAGGTCTATTTTTTCAGGGTACCGCATGGATGCTACGCCGGGCCGTCATACTGCCGGATTCGGACCTAACTCGTTCAGCAAGATGCTGGTCAACTCCATGGGCCTCTGCTTCGTGGGGTTCGGTTTCGGCGCCGCTCCGGATGTACCTGCCAAGATGGCTGGATTTATGGCCGCTGTTACGGGGCAGACCTTTACGGTGGAAGAGATGCTCAAGACCGGCGAGAGAATCGCTACTTTAAGACACGCTTTTAATCTTCGGGAGGGTATATATGAACGCAATTGGGCGATCCATCCCAGGATCATCGGCAACCCTCCTTTAAAGGAAGGCCCTTTGGCGGGAGTGACCGCTCCTATGGAAGCGCAGGACTGCTGGAGTCTGGGCGCGATGGACTGGGACCTGATAACCGGCAAACCCAGCAAGAAAAAACTCCTTTCACTGGGACTGGACGAAGTCGCTGAAGAACTCTGGCCTCCCGTACCGTCCCAGTCGAAATGAAAAAATGTTCAGGAAAAATACCAATACAAATACATCCAGGTCAGGCAGGCGGAACCAGGATACTGATTACCTGGTTATTTTCCGGACCACCCTTTCGCTTGTCAGCCTCACCATGAAAGATGAAAATATGTCATTCTATTCCGGACAGCCAGTGTGGTTTTTCTAATAACCCGAAGGGCAGAGTTCCACGGGCCGAGCCCGTGGGTGAATGAATAGGCGTCGATGTGGTAATGTTAGTGCATGGAAACACGGTTGTCAGGGCACGGAGCCTATAGAACTGAATACCATGTTGTGTGGATTACCAAAT
>JAFGOB010000025.1 GCA_016926695.1 Dehalococcoidales bacterium
GCTGTATCAGACGCGGTGGCTCTGCCCTATAACCGCTACAAGATACAGATCGCCAAAACCCTGGTCAAGAGGGCTATTCTGGCCTGTAAGTAAACAATTTGGCTGATTGAAATTTCACAAGCAATACCATGGCAAGCACCGCGTTGAGTATTATGTTTCACACCCGGTAAATGTCATCCTGGAGCCCAGATGCACCTTCCCATACATCGGTGCGAAGCAACTCTCAGGGCGGGTTGGCAGATATATCACACCGGTGTGGTACGGCATGTTGAAAGACCTTAGCACAAGCTGATATGATCAATGCCAGTAACGATGTCCCCACTACCCTGAGATTCTTCATCCCGGCAGGTGAAATGAGGCCGTGATTCCAGAATGACAATTACCAAAAGGTTGTTGCGTTGTAGACTGTCGTCTGGCTTTACAAAGCTGAGCGCACCCCTATATCTCTGCCGCACACAGGGAGAATTTTACAGGTAAAACCCTTGTGTCCGGCGTGAACTTGTGGATAAAGCTCAGTTACAGAATAAGGGATCATTGATGGGAAAATTGAAACTGAATGTGGCGCCTTCACCAGGTTGGCTTTTCACCCAGATTTTCCCCCCATGGGATTCCACGATTCCCCGGCAGATGCACAGTCCCAGGCCTGACCCTTTTCTTTGGCCGTTTTTGCTCCTTAACTGGTTAAAGCGATCAAACACCATGGGCTGATATTCTTCAGGTATCCCGATGCCGTTATCCCTGACATGCGCTACGATCTGGTCGTCATGCAGCTCAATCTCTATCCTGATCTCGCTGGCCTCCGGAGAATATTTGACCGCGTTTTCCACCAGGTTGGTAAATACCTCTCCTATACGGGGTCCGTCCACCACGACCGGAGGCAGATTATCAGGAATAATTATTCTCAGGTTATGCTTGATGGCAATGCTGTATAACCGGTCTTTGATACTATCGATGATCTCTCTTATCTCGAATACCTCTTTATTGGCTTTAAACACACCCGCCTCAATACGGGACATAAGCAGCAAATCATCGATCATATGGCTTAATCTATCCGCCTCGCCGTCAATCGTCCGGATAAAGCTCAAGCGGGTCTCATCATCAAAACTGATGTCCGGCTGAAGAAGGCTGCTGGCAAAGCCCTTGATGGCAGCCAGCGGAGTTCGCAACTCATGAGATACATTTGCCAGCAGCTCTGTTCTCAGGGAATCAAGCTCCCGTAGCGCCCTGGCGCTTGAAGCTTCTTCAAACAAACGGGTGTTGGTTATGGCTATCGCTATCTCTCTGCCTATGGCTTTAAGTAAATTTACCTCCAGCGGTGAAAACATACGTCCGCTTCGAGTCGCGATAGCCATTGTCCCCTCTACCTGCTTGGTGGTCGCTACCGGGACCAGCAGCAAAGAAGAATAACCGTTTTTAACCAGAAAATCCATAAGTATGTCAGTTCCTGGACTCATCCTTTCAAAGTAAAGGGGTTCATTTTTCTCGGTTGCCTGATTTATGACACTTCCCGTTAATCTCAGATCATGTATCCTGTTGATAAAATCTTCATTAATACCCTGGCAGCCTTTAAGCATCAATGCCTCGCCTTTCTGGAAAAACAGGTACCCGGCATCAATGCCTAAAGAGTTGTCGATAATATCCAGCGCTGAATCTACGATCTGCTCCGGGTTTAAAGAACAGGACACCGACTGGCTGACTGATAACAAAATATTCAGGTCCCGGTTACGCTGTTCAAGTTCACGCAGCAAACGCCGGTTTTCCTGCTGGAGATTACGTTTCTCCAGGCCTCGTCTGATCACATCCAGCAATCGTTCCGGATGCAGAGGCTTCTCCAGATAGGCAAATGCTCCCAGGTTCAAGGATTGTACCGAGTTTTCTATCGAAGAATAGCCGGTGGAGATAATGGATATGATATCCGGCTGCACACGGTTTATAGACGTTAATAACTCTATTCCGCTCATATCCGGTAAAAGGATATCCAGCACAACCAGACTGAATACGGTCTCTTCCAGCTTTCGTAGAGCTTCCCGGCCATTATAGGCCGTATCAACGTCATACCCCCTGGCCCGAAGTATCGCCTGTCCTACCTTGAGAAAGGCCTCATCATCATCTACCAGAAGTATTCGATCTTTGCTTTTTAGACAGATATTTGTTTTTTCGCCAGCCATGATGCCCTTCCTTGATTTATGCAGCTTGATTCACCAGTTCTGTTAATACGGAAGCATCAAACGGTTTATAAAGGCATTTCAAAACACCTTTCTCTGTAGCTTCCCTGACAATTTCCTTGACTTCATCCCTGTATCCGGTCATCATTATGATGATAATATCAGGATTAATTTCCTTTAATTTGATGGAGGTTGTCAGTCCGTCCATCACCGACATCTTGACATCCACAAGTGCAACATCTATTGTCTGTCCGCCGGCAATTCTGACGGCATCTTCACCGTTTACGGCTGTAACGACTTTATATTCCTGGAGTTCCAGCAGCCTGGCTAGGCTGAACCTGAAGTCATCGTCATCATCCACCACCATAATGCAAGGGTCCTTGGTTACTTCACCGATCAACTCCATCAATTTAGCTATATTAACAGGCTTGTACAAAGCCCCATAAGCGCCTTCGTTCAGTACTTTCTGCATCTGGTCTTCTTCGCAATATGCCGTCATTAAAATAACCTTGATCCCCGGATTGATCTCATGCATCTTATGCAGCGTTTCAATGCCGTTCATATGTGGCATAATAACATCCATCAATACGACGTCAAAACGACCCGCCTGGAATTTATCCAGGGCCTGCATTCCGTCTTCAGCCGTATCTACAATATGGCCTTTCCTTTTAAGAATCAGTGCGAAAGTGTTTAATAAGTCCTTGTTGTCATCAACTACCAGTATTCTGGCCTGCCGTTGCATATTGAAGTGCCTCCTTTTTATTTAAGGGTAGTTTTAAAGTGAATGTAGTGCCTTTTCCGGCAGTACTTTCTACTTCTATCTCTCCGCCATTTTGTTCAACCATACGCTTACTGATCGCCAGCCCGAGGCCGATGCCTTTGGGTTTTGTAGAAAACAGCGGTTCGAATATCTTTAGCAGATTTTCCTGCGAAATACCGCAGCCGTTGTCACTGAACTTTATCCAGGCATATCCATTGCCGGTCCCGGAGCTAATTTTCATTTCACCGCTGCCATCCATGGACTGGACCGCATTATTGATAATATTGGTAAATGCTCTACCCACCTGCTCAACATCAATAAATATCTCGGGTGATTCTTCATCTAGTTCATAGACTATCTGGACTTTTTCGGGAATAGAAGCCCAGGAAACCCGTTCCGTTGCCATTTTGTTTATATCTGCTATTGTACGGTTGGGCGCCTTCACGCGGGTAAAATCAAGAAGATCGCTGACGATTTTGTTGGATATATCCACCTGCAAGTCCATCAGTCTCAACGTATCCGTAACATCCGGAGAAGTATTGCCATCCAGGCTCATATTGATAAGATAGACGCAATTACGTATCACGTTGAGCGGATTACGCAATTCGTGGCTTACACCCGAAGCCAGTTCTCCTACCGCCGCCAGTCTTTCAGAGCGGATGAGTTTTTCCTGGGCTTGCTCCAGTTCACGCGTTCTGCTCTCAACTATATCTTCCAACTGTTCATAATAAACATTCAAAGATTGCTCCAATTCGATGCTATGTATGGCCCCGCCTATCCTTTCTGCCAGAGTTCTGAAAAAATGGTGGGACTCTCTGTCCCATGAATAGACGGCCGGATAGGCGATCTCCAGATAACCCGCAGGCTCACCCGCTACCAGTATATCCTCCTTTATTCTCCTTTTTGAACCTACATCACTCAGGCTGGAATAAGTCCTGTTTCTCAATGTAATGCCGACCTCTATTTCTCCACGTCCGTCAAA
Organism: Dehalococcoidales bacterium; assembly: GCA_016926695.1. The sequence continues at coordinate 3,908 of JAFGOB010000025.1, forward strand.
ATCCTCGGGAATTATCTCAACCACACTATTCAGGAATTTTTCAACCGGACTGCTCTCCGCGGCCCTGCCGATATCGTACAGGCATTTGAGTTCGTTCATACTTCTCCGGCGCTGCTCGTCTCCTCTTTGCAACATAGCTACTACAGCACCAACCGCGCTCAGGATCAGAACAAATGCCGTGGGACGGAAAAGAGCCCCCGGCTGATCGTTAAGCAACAACGAATAGGGAACAAAAACAATCATCGAAAGAAGGGCTGTGACTACCGCCTTGATCACTCCCACGGAATAGGCAGCGTACACCACCGGAACAAAAAACAGCAGTGCAAAGAAGTCCATGCCATAGAAATCGTGCAGTTGATTAAGCGTACTTTGAGACCCGGAGCCTCCGACCAGGCCCAGTATGGCAGGCAAATAATATAGCAGCGAGCATACCGCAAAAAATATGCCTGTGCGTATCAGAGAACGTTCCCTTTTTGTCTTTATTTTTCTACTATTATTTCTCATATGTCCCCCCTCCGGGCAGGAAGTCCTATTTTTTCTCAGGCCACCAGCCGTACCAGCGTTCATGACCGCATTTCGTGCACCTGTACATCACCGCTACATGACCGTGGTCGCTGCATTTTTCACAACTGAATGTATATTTAACACCGTATCCTGGCGTTCCTTTTAGATTATTTGATATCCTCTTAACGGCCTCGCTTAATTCCTGTACCCTTTGAGCTGCTGCCTGAGATTCATTACCCCGGGCGATTTTGTTTTCAAGCTCGGCAGCTTTTTTCTCCAGCGATTCGATGCGCTTCAAAACCGCTCCCATCTGTGCCATTTGCCGGCTTAAATCAGCGATTTTAGCATTCATGGCATTAACCGTCTCAGACGACAATTCCGGCTTACTCTCCTGTCTGGCGGGTTGGGCCGGTCTGGAAGGCGCATTGCCTCCGGACTGGGCCTGTCTGGCTGACGCGGGAGGTACGCTGGCATTTTTGGGAGAAGCGCCGACAGACGCGGGTCCGGCCTGTGCCTGACGAGCGGGTGCAGCCGGTTTGGGAGGCTCACTGCGCGTCAGCGAGGAAACCAGAGCATCTACGTCAGCCTGAGAAAGTAATTGGTCTGCCATGGGTCTCTCCTCTTTTCAAAAAACATCATTGCTGTCCCTGCTAATAATCCAGTATTTGAGCAATTGTCAGGTTCTGGTTTGCCGGCATACTCAGGTCCAGATCATACGGTTTTTGGACTTCCACGTTATCCCTGCCGTAACAAACGCGGACCTTGGTCCTGCCTATATACCCCAGGTTTGAATCGGTTACAATACCTATCTCCCCCGTATTTAACTTGACTGAAACCCCCTTGGGGTAAAACGGTACGCTTTTCAAAAAAATGCGGACAAACTCGGGATCAAACAGCTCTCCGCTGTAGGCGGAAATATATTCGGCCGCTTCAGGCGGAGTATAAGCCTGCTGGTTACGATGCCTGGAAATCAGGGCATGGTAAGAACAACCGATGGCAATTATGCGGGCATAAGGACTTATTTTTTCCCCTTTAAGCTTTTGGGGGTATCCGCTGCCGTCCCACATCTCATGATGATGGGCTACTGCTTCCATAACCTTAGGATTCATATCCTTCTGGAGGCGCAGGAGATGATATCCTATCTCCACGTGTTTACGGAACTCCGGCGACTTGTCCTGTGCATCCGGGTCAAGATTTGTCAGGATTCCCTGCGGTACTCCTACATAGCCGATATTTTGCATTAGTGCCGCCATGCCCAGGTTGGTCAAATCGGTCCGGCCAAAGCCAGCCTCTCTACCCAGAAGTATCGCCAGCCCCGCCACCTTAACGGGATGAATATAATCGTAGTTCCCCAGGGAGGTACATCCCTCAACATTGATCTCCCCCATGAACACCGAGAAGAAATCACGGATAATTTCTTTTACAACGCGGTCTACGGAAGCAATATCCAGCTTGACCAGCTCCAGAAGTTTCCCCCTGTTGGAATCTATCAGCCGGTGCAGCAGCCTGACAGCATGGGCTTCGGTCTCTTCTGAAATCAAGGGCACTATAATAACGTCGTCCACACGCTCATCCTGGATTATTATGTCCTTTACATCCAGACGGGTCAGTACAGGCAGATGGATTGCATCCAGTACCGTCCCGCTATCCAGTATTAATGTCCCGGACCCGTCGTAAATGGCCCTGGCCAGAATCATCCCAATCTGTGCGTTTTCTATGCTAACTCTTCTCATTTCACTACCTCGCTCCGCTCACTAACACACGGTTATTCCCGCTATCAAGCGCCATTTTCCGGTAAAAGGCCGGGTTGATCATACTGAAGCCCTGCTCCGCAGGCCTTAATACCACTTCACTTCCTCCAAGAAATAATACCCCCTCTGTTTTCAGGGAATCATGAAATTTTCTGTAAAGATTATCTCTGACTATTTCAGAGAAATAGATGATCACATTACGGCAGACAATCAAGTCATAATTTATTTCAAAGGGGTCGCTTAACAGGTTGTGACGCTGAAATATTATTTTCCTTTTAATCTCGTCCTTTATCCAGAATCCGGCATTATTTTGGGTAAAGTACCTGTCGAGATAATATTTCTCGACATTTCTGATTTCATAGGGTAGATAAGGACCCCCGTTTCTAGCCTGAGTTAAAGCGCTCTGGTCGATATCCGTGGCCAGTATTCTATGAGTACCGGACGAGAGACGGTCCAGGAGCATAGCCAGGCTATAGGGTTCCTGGCCGCAAGAACAGGCAGCGCTCCAGATATTCAGCCTCCGATGTTTTGCCAGAAGCTCCGGAAGTACCGTTTTGTAGAGTATTTCAAAACGTGATGCATCACGGAAAAATTCAGATACGTTAATGGCCACATAGTCCAGGAGTTCTCTTTGTTTTTCCTGGCTCTTTTCCAGCATACTACAAAAATCACCCACGCTTGAGTTGTGTTTCACCAGGTAGGCTTCCAAACGCCGCCGCATCTGCTGGCTTTTATAGCAGTTGATATCTATCTTGGTTAACTTATATATTTTGCTTTTCAGGAACTCATAATCCCGGTCATTCATAACTAATTGACTCCTCAGGCTTTGACTTTCAAAGCATTGACAATACCATCGGCAATACCGGTCAAAGGAATAACCTTATCGGCATAACCGGACTCCTGCACGCTTTTCGGCATTCCCCAGACCACACATGTTGATTCATCCTCCACGATCACTCTGCCGCGATTAAGCTTGATAAACTGGCAGCCGAGAGTCCCGTCGCAGCCCATACCGGTTAATATCACACCCAGTATATTTTTCCCGAAAAGGGGCGCCGCCGATTGCATGGTTACATTAACCGACGGGCGCACACCGCAGACCGTTGGCCCCTGGTTCAGTGACATTACCCCGCCTTTTTCTACCGTCATATGGTATCCGCCCTTTGCCACAAGGGCTACACCGTCATGTAACAAATCACCCTCTTCCGCCTCTTTGACAATAACATTAGACAATTGGTCTAGCCTGTTGGCCAGCGAATTGGTAAATCCCGGTGGCATATGCTGGATTATCAGGATAGCCGCCGGTATATCCCCCGGCAGACCGGGTACAACCTGATATAATGCCTTGGGTCCACCGGTCGATGAACCGATTACTACCAGATTGGTCGCTTTTTTCAGAAGCCCGGCTATCTTCCTTGGCTTCTCCTTAACGGCTGTCAGCAGAATCTGCTGTTTTCTCCTGCTAACTTTAATTTTAGATGCCATAACGATCTTGTTCCTCAGAGTATCCGCTTCCCCGTTTCCGCCCACGGGATTGGCCAGACCATGTTTCAGAAAAAAGTCCACCGCTCCCAGCTCCAACGCCCGTACAGTGACATCACTGCCGCTGCTGGTCAGACTGCTCAGCATAATCACCGGAACCGGGCATTCATCCATGATCCTTTCTAGGGCAGCCAGCCCGTCCATACCGGGCATCTCCACATCCATGGTGACAACATCCGGCTTGAGACGGGTTATTTTCTCTAACGCCTCATTCCCATTGCGTGCAATATCAACGACGGAGATCCCTCCTTCGGACTGCAGCTCACGTGATATCGCTAATCTGGCAAAAGCCGAATCATCTACTACAACGACTCTGACATTCTCTGGCATTTAAAGGCCTTCTCTAACTTACTTTTCCTGCTTTTCAGGCTGTAATTTTTTTTACCGCAGCCAGTACCCGGTCCGCGTTAAACGGTTTCACCACGAAGTCTTTCGCACCCGATTTCAGGGCTTCGATTACCAGTGACTGCTGTCCCATGGCGGTAACCATGGCAACTCTTACCTGCGAATCCAGCTCAACCAGCCTCTTAAGGGTGGCTATACCGTCCATGTCAGGCATTGTTATATCCATCAAGACACCATCCGGTTTGCATTCCATGTATTTTTTTACTGCTTCCACACCGTTTGCAGCTTCCAGGACTTCATAACCGTTTTCCTGAAGTAGCTTTGAACACCGCATTCGCATGAAAGCTGCATCATCAACTACCATTATTTTTGACATCAATATCTCCTTAAAGAAATGTTATAATTCTATTTCCCGGCCGTTGACAGCCTTGACAGTGATTCTGCCTGTATCCAGAAAAAAGTTTACCGTCCGACCAAAACCGCCACCGACGTCTGATGCGCAGATTGGAACATTCTCTCTTTCCAGGGTAACTTTTATCTCTGCAATATTTTTCTGCCCTATATCGAGCTGGCTGCACTGCCCGGGTATGGTCAGCATTCTGGCGCCGCCAGCGATCTTTACTATCAGGCTTTGTTTTTGTGATCCCTGTTTTATCATCCTGTTGATTAATAGAGGAGCGCCGGTATTAATGTATTTTGAAGGCGATGCGCTGATATCGTTCTTGCTCCTGCAGCTTGGTAAAAGCATATGCGCCATACCGCCTATTTTGTTAAGGGGATCGTATACACACAGAGCAATACACGAACCCAGACCGTTGCAAACCAGGACCAGAGAGGTGTCTTTCGTGACAGACATCTCTCCCAGTCCTACATATATGGATCGTTGATTCGCTACTAACATAATTTTTCCCTTTCCTCGCTATTTTGTATTGCTATTGAATGAAAAAGAGGGTAACACCAGGAAACGGCCTTCGACTTCATTGGATGTTGAGCTGAAAAGAAGTTTGATAACAAAGATCGATTCATTATCATCAAAGGCCTCTGCCAGTACCGAACCGATTACCGCTCCAGCCATATCTTCCACCACAGCGGGAGGAGAAGGCATCAGGCGCAGTCCCACGCAATCCGCCACCCCGTTCAGAAAGAAAGTACCAACTATATTACCCATTTCTCCCAGCACCGAACGCTCCATCTCTCCAAGGCTGTTGGTTGATCCCTGGTCCACACCCATCGCCATATCTACCAGTCCGTAGGCCGTCTGCGGGTTAAAAGCCAGCAGGATTTGACCGCTGGTATTGCCTGAAAAGATGAGATAGATACCGATAACCCTTTCCTCCGCCTTGCCGATCAAATTGGTAGCATTGCGCATAGAGACTTCTTCTATACTCAAGGCCGTGATAGTGAAATCCTTATTCACCATCTGTGAAAGACCGGATACTGCGGTAGTACTACCAACCTTGGCTAATTTTGTCCAGTTTGCCAGATTAAAGCTAACCTGTGTATTTTGCATTGCCAATATTTCCCTCCTATAAGCACTATTGAGTATTTATTTGATTATCTTTTACTAATGTCGCTGTATCCAGAATCAGTGCTACCTGTCCATCGCCCATGATGGTAGCACCCGCAATTCCGTTCAAACTTCCGATATATTTTCCCAGTGGTTTGACCACACTTTCCTGGGGCTCCAGTACCGAGTCCACTATCAGGCCTGAAAGCTGGTCGCCGACCTTTATTACCACCACGTTTACCTCGTCCGAATCTGCTGTCTGTACCGGCTTCTGTTCGAACCTCTGGCTCAACCTGATCAACGAAATGACATTATCCCTCAAGCGGAATACTTCTCTCCCCATCACGCTCTGGATCTGGTCCGCATTCAAACGTAATATTTCGACGATTACCGAAATAGGCAAGACGTAGACCAGCCCACCGGATGAAACCAGGATTCCATCTATCGTAGCCAGGGTCAAAGGCAACCTCATTTTAATTGTGGTACCCTGCCCCGGTTTGCTTTCCACCGAAACCGATCCGCCCACGTTTGAGATATTGGTCTTGACTACATCCATGCCTACTCCCCGCCCGGAGATATCGGAGACCTTTTCCGCGGTTGATACCCCGCTCATGAATATCAGGTTCTGTGCTTCCACGGTGGACAGCCTGGCTGCCGCTTCCGCAGAAATAAATCCCTTCCTGACAGACGACTGTCTGACCTTTTCCGCGTCAATACCTCCGCCGTCATCGCTGATGGATACCACTATCTGGCTTTGCTCATGATAGGCAGAAAGGCGTATGGTGCCTTTTTCCGGCTTACCGATTTCTTTGCGTTTTGCCGGGGACTCGATGCCGTGATCCACTGAGTTTCTCAGGATATGTAACAACGGGTCTCTTATCTGCTCAATAATTGAGCGATCCAGTTCGGTCTCCTGGCCTTCGATAATGAAATCAATTTTTTTATTGGCCTTTTGCGCCAGATCTCTGACCAAGCGAGGGAAACCGTTTAATATTGTCCCGATGTGCAGCATGCGGGCTCTGAGGATATTTTCCTGTAAATCGGAAACCAGCTTCACCATATGCACCGAGGTCTCACCCAGCGTTTCGACCACCTCGTCGCCCTCATATTTGATTTCCAGTTTACGGCTTATCTGTCTGATACGATTTCGATCAATAACCATCTCACCAACCAGGTTAATCAGGTTGTCCAGCAGCTTCACATCCACTCTCACCGTTTCAGACGTTTGAGACGATTTTTTTACCGCCGGTGTCGCGGTCCCTTTGTCAGCAGGCTGAACGGGCATCTGATCGCTGGTTTTCTCTGTAGTATTGACAGGAGCAGCATTATCTATACTATCGATTTGAATCGCGGTAACCTCGGGTACCGTGTTAATGGTTTTTTCCAGTAATGCCTGCTCCGCCGAACAGACCAGGACTAACTCCAGTTCTGGCCCGACTTTACCGCTTTCGATATCTCCCCTGGAAGGCTGGCTGCTGATTATTTCCCCCAGTTGGCCAAGTTCTGAAACAAGCTGAAACTGACGGACGGCTATCCATGAGCTGTTGTTATCGACCGTAATCCTGACCTTATATGAGTTATATCCCTGTTGCTGAGCCTGCGCGATACTGCTGCTTTCTTCCGTGCTTACCTGAGCAGCCCCTTCACTTTCTTCCACGTTCTCTTCGGACAGAGGTCCATCACTGGCGATTTTCTCCAGTATCCCTGTCGCCCGGATGATATCCACACTATCCGGCTCTTCATCGGATACCAGTATTTCCCGCAAGGACTTAAGTATGTCCAGCCCACCCAGCAGGGCATCAATCATTTCGGTTGAAATCTGCAGGTTGCCGCTGCGCAGCTTGTCCAGTACTGTTTCCATGGCATGAGCCATTTTAGACATTTTTTCATACCCTAACATACCTGACGAGCCCTTTAAGGTATGCGCCGCTCTGAAAATTTCCTGGACAATCTCGGACGATGCCCCGTTTTTTTCCAGAAGGATCAGGTCTTCATCCAGTAACTTTAGTTCTTCATCAGTCTCCTCAAGAAAAGCTGCCAGCTCTTCTTTTGAGATATCTTCTGATATTTTCATTATTGCCTCCAGTCTTATATGCTAAACCGGTCGATTTCTCCGTGATAACGATGGTGCGCCCCCCATAAATTCACAAGAGATATTCCCGGGATTGTTTTTAGCTTTTTCCCATCGCTACGGGCTCTGCCACAGATTGAGCCCCGGATTCCCTTTTGGACTTCAACGCCTCCAGCGAATTTATCCGGGCGATCTCCTCACC
>JAFGOB010000002.1 GCA_016926695.1 Dehalococcoidales bacterium
CTCATAACAGTAGCCAGCTTATCCTGAACATCAATAATGACCAAGACAGTATTCTCTAAATCAAGCATCCTAATACTAACTCCTCCGTCTTTATCCATAATATTCATCTACCCCATCCGAACAACCATTATGTCAAATTAGATTATCCGGACAAAACTATGATTGAACGCCACGGACTAGCTTCATGGCCAGCCGATCAAGACGCTGTTTGACTTTTTTGTTTTTTGCTATTTCCCCCGGCTTTGTCGCCAGACCGGTAACGCTGCCCATCCACTGCATCTGGCAGAGAGCAGCGTAGGTTCTGATATTGCTAATTGCCTTGCCAATACCTTCCTCAGCCACAGCCATACCCGCAACCGGTTTACCCGACAGTTTCGGCCAGATAGGGCATGTCCGGTCCATAAAATTCTTGAGCAAGCCGGAAAGCATCTCAAAGTAAGCCGGGGTACCGATAACCCAGCCGTCAGCGGCTAACAGTTTAGGGTACAATTCCTGCATATCATCCCGGAGCCTACAAACACCCTTTCGGTTTACTCCGTCTTCTTCACAGGATAAACAGCCGCAGCAGGTCTTGATCTTCTTTTTCCGGAGAAGAATTAATTCCGTCTCAACCCCGCTTTCGGCCACTCTGGCGAGCAACTCCTTCACCATCCACTCGGTGTTGCCCCTTCGCGGAGATCCGGATATCCCGATTATTTTCACAGCACCATTCCTCCTACCCACGGGGTAACGACACTAAACAACACACCGGGCAGGGAACATAAGCTCAATCGGCCTTGAGCAGGAACTGCCCGTTACCCAGAGGCTCAAGCTTACGGAATAGTTCCTCTGACTTCATGACCAGCCCGAAATTCTCACTGACCTCGGCAATAGTCGTCTGGCAAAAGGCATCATTTAAGGAAGCGGTAGCATCGGATATCAGAATTACGTCCCACCCCCTGTTAAAGGCATCACGTAATGAAGACTCCACACAGATTGAGGTATCAATCCCGGAAAATATTATGGTGTCTATCTTCATTGACCTTAGCCAGAGCTGAATCTCGGTATCCTGAAATACGGAGTCTCGCCTCTTGCGCACAATATAGTCATCTTCCTGGGGCTTCAGTTCATCGGTGAACTCGCTGTCCCAGGTACCACGGATACAGAGAGGTACTCTGTCGATTCTTTCACGCCGCTTGTGGGGGAGAATCTGATGCTGTCTCTCCAGCATATCGATTCCTGAGCTCTCACGAAGCGCCTGGGAGAAAAACACCGGAATGTTTAGTGTCTTTACTTTCCGGTATAAATCCTGAATGACCGGCAACACTTGCCGGTATCTCGATATGTCATAGCCAATTTTGTGGAATGATCCCCCCGGAGCTACAAAGCCGTTCTGGACATCGATAATTATGAGAGCAGGGTTAATCTTGTAGACCATGCCGCTATTATGCCAAATTACTCCATTCCAAATCAACCGTAAACTTATACGTTACGCCGTACTCTGCCGATCACATATTACTCTATTGCATTCCCGCCTTTTGCAGGAACTGACCTATGGCGGACCTTTCCGCCTCATTGAGCAGTCCCTTCTGGTAGGCAATCGAATCAAAAAAGAACTGGATATGATCGGGCACCTGCCACAAGTGTGTATCTGCATACCGATACCCGTAGCGGCTGGAGCTGGCCAGCTTTTCTCCGGAGACCTTTTCATTACTGTATCCAACACGAGAGACCAGCTCCGGAGTAAAACCATTCTTACGCGAGATAGTACTGAGGGTATCGTGGACGCCTGTGCCATGCTGAGCGGCATTTTTTGTTCTGTAGGCAACCTCCTCAGGAACTCCCAATCTTACTGCCGCTTCCCGGTGGGTGTGCTTACCGATTCTATCGTCGGCCGATTTTACTTTCAGACGCGGGGAGACATTCGCCGCCAACCCGACTATCTTGGCATCGCAATAGGGGAATAGTTGCTCCGACCTATGGGCTAAAGCAATCTTGTTCTCCCTATCGAACGTCTCAATGTCACCTCTCTGCCAATCATCCTGCATTCTTTTTCGCAAGCCTTCATGACCCTCCGCCGCAATGATATTGGGATACCACGTGTAGCCACCCCATAACTCATCCGGACCCTGACCGGAGAAAACCTGATATGTTTCATCCTGGCTGGCAACCTTTAGCGCAGCATAGATTCCAATGCCGGCTTCTATTTGAACCATATCCCTCTCTTCAACCGCCAGGGCTACCTGCGGGATGCAAGACTCAATAATATCCTGACTCATACTAAAAACTCTATGTCTGAGGCCGAGTTCCCGAGCAAACTGCCTGGCATATTCAATATCACTGGTACCATCAACACCCGCCGTATAGGCTGTTACCTCTATTTCCCTCTCAACCGCCATGTCCTTAACCAGCTTGGCCATCAAGCAGCTGTCTACCCCACCCGACATGAGCACCCCCACCTTCTTCAATCCTCGAATCCTCTTGCTCACAGCCTCTCTAACAAAATCGCAATAGTAATCGACGGAGGTTGCCATATCTTCTATCTGGTTTTCACCACCCCATACTGGTGTGGAGCACACATCTTCAAGGATAACACCTTTCTTACTAAAGCAGGCTAGAGTCCCTGCCCGCAGCGGCTTTACGTTGCGAAGCCCGATATCCCAGAGAAGCCTCTTTAACGAGGCAAATGCTATCAACCGGCCGTTTTGAGCATAGAAGGCCGGCCTGAGACCGGTCATGTCACGCAGAACCACGGTCTGCCTGCCGTCACTTGCCGCCAGCAGGTAAGCCCCATCCAGAACCGGCGCTATCTGTTTCACAGTGGCCTTTAGGTCACCATGATAATTATCCGCCAGGAGACGTGCGACAATCTCAGAAGCATTTTTCAAATGAGATTTACGCCCCGTTTTCAGAGACCACTTCAACTCCTGAATATTATAAAGATTCCCTTCACATAGCACCGCCAGCCCATGGCCTCGATCAAAAGCCGGGGCCTCGGGAAATCCTTCCGTGGCAAAAGATGCCTGACCCAGTGCCTGATCGCAAACGCACTTAAGAGTAACGTTACCGGTTGCCGGTGCTCCGTTACTGATAAGCCAGGAGCTATCGGAATTACTGTGGTCAATATTTCGCATCATGCGATTGGCCGCAGTAATAACTTCATCTCCATTTCGACTGACAACACCAAATATCAATCCCATAAAATAAACCCCCTGCTGCAAAATAACTGCTCTCTAATGGGAAAAATGAAACACGGAAAACAACGC
>JAFGOB010000026.1 GCA_016926695.1 Dehalococcoidales bacterium
GGAGGGCTTACGTCCCGATAAGGGAACGGGATGTATCGGGGAGCGAGAGTCTCTTGAATCTTAGATTTTCAGCAGCATCGATAGGTTAATAACAGAAATATACCGCCAGGAAACCGGCGATGGCACAAAAGCAGATGGGAGGCAGGGCGGGGAGGGGCTTACCCTTAAGCAGGAAGATTTGCAGCATGTAGGCGAAAATCAGGCCGGCCACAGAGGCCCCGGCTACCGCCGCTGCCCCGTTGAATCCAAAAGCAAAATAGACCGAAACCACCAGTATCAGGGGAAAGCCGATGTCGCCTCCACCCAGCAAAGAGAAGTCCCTCTCTGCGGACTCTTCTTCAAAGAGCTTTTTGACACTGGACCCTTTCAGGTTAAGATTCCAGTCAGGCAGCTTTTTGGGGAGAATGAAGGCGGGGAGGGTATCGGCCTCGGAGAGTTTTTTAGCCATCCACATCATGTAACCGAGCGCTACCGCCAGTATATCATAGACCGAAACCGCCAGGAGGATCCAGACCACGGTCCAGGGAGAGACCAGTGCGCCGAAGACGCTGCCCACACTGACAAGGGTGAGTAAAAGCAGCAAATTTTGCAGCCATACCAAAGGCAGGAAGAGCCAGAGCAGGCCCAGCACTACACCGGCCGCGATAGCCGCCGGGACGGAGACCAGCAGGCCCAGCAGGATGAAGATTCCCCAGGCATAGAAAACCGCGAATAGCAGTCTCAGCACAAATTTTAGTTTGGAGACCGGGATCAAAAAAAGCACTATACCCATAACGATTACCACGCCGAAAAAATAGCCCAGGACGGGCAGCAGCGAAAATTCCGGCATAGTGAAGGGCTGGGCTTCCACATAGGCTTTTTCGGGGGGTAATATAAAAAACGTGACGATCAGTCCCAGGATATAAAGCAGACAGCTCCATAAGACGGGTTCCAGGCTGGTCCTCTTGGGGGCAGTATTATCGGCGGCCAAAAAACACTCCTTTAATCCGTCTAATAATACATTCAGGCCGAGGTTTGTGTCAAGGGTCATTATCGTATTATGTAGTATTTCCTGACAGATACCGGTTCATACGGTCCCGTTCATCGGTTTTTATCGTCCGTTATTTTATTTAATAACAACTGATGGAAATTGGTCTATTTGGATGGACGCGTGAAGAAGATCAGCGCTGCACTGATGATATAACAGCCAATGAAAGAGAACAAAGCCATATGGTAGCTGCCGGTAATATCAAAAATATAACCTGTGAAAGCAGGGCCGGCCAATTGCGGTATAACGGAAAATATCGAAAAAATCCCCAGCATTTTACCTACTATTGACCTGTCGAAGTAGCTTGCCACCAGAATGGGCAGGAGTGCAACTACTCCACATTCCCAGAAGCCCCAAAAAACAATAAACAGCCAGCCGCCCCACATTTTTTCTTCCATAAACAAGGGCGCTACTGCTGCCGCTCCCAGGACCAGGGCGATTATCGTTACACATTTTATTGATATCCTGTCTGAAACATACCCGAGAGCAATTTTCCCCGCGAGACTGAATAGACCCAGAACACCGATCATCGTTCCCACTGTTATAGCCGGGATACCTTGATCGGTGAACAGCGAATATCCATGCTGAAAAATAGATAAATGCCCGAAAAGATAAAGAGAATGTAATATTGCTATTCCCCAGAAAGCCGGCATTTTTACAATATCTTTCAGTGCTTTCCCGGACGCCTTATTATCAACTGCACTTTCACCTGTTGAAATATTGCCGGATTCCGAGCTATCACCATCGACAGAAAGTCCCATGACTGCCGGGTTCTGTTTGGCCAACAATAGTGCTGAAGGTATCATCACCACCCAGGTCAGCAGTCCCATTACTCCCCATGAAAGCCTCCAGCCGATACTGGAGATAAGATAGACTGATAAAGGTGATAAAATAAAACCGCCCAATCCCTGTCCCGCAGTCGCTATTCCCATAGCTCTGCCCCGCTTTTTGGTAAACCAGTTGGAAACCATTACCATAACCGGAATGGATACAAAACCTGCTCGAAATACGGCCAGAAGTGAAAAAGCCACAAATGCCTGCCAGAGTTCATGAACGTAACCCACTGACATGAGACAGACGCCTGTGGCAAAGGCGCTTATCGCCATTATCCGGCTTGCACCGTATTTGTCCACAAAGTCGCCTATAAAAGGACCGGCAAAAGCCGCAAGGATTGCTCCGACTGACATGGATAAGGCTAAATCGCCTCTGGACCAGCCCAGGTCGCTGAACATTGCCTGGAAGAAAATACTTGTTACGTAGGACATTACCCCTATGCCAATGAATTGGGCAAGAACAGCAACTCCTACTATCCACCATCCATAAAATATTCTGGGAGTTCTTATTAGTTTGTTCCTCATGTTTATTTTTAAGAAGGTACTGGACCGGTGGTAAAAATGTACGACTTTTACTACCTCTGGACGTTGTCATATTTTCTCATTTATCCAACGGTCTTTCAAACTGATCGATAGTATTGTGCACGGCCAAACCGGGCTGGTTTTTCCGGTAGTACAGGACGATAAAACGGAAATGGATAACTCATGAAAAATATGTTATCTTATATATCGAACGTTTAAAATTTATAAAACGACAGGTGGAATAATGACGGATGATCTTGACAGGGCCAGGGAAGACCTGGTGCAGGAAATCGGACGGTTGAGCTCTTTTGCGGGATTCAATAAGGCCATGGGGCAGATTTACGCGTTGCTTTATCTGAGCAGCGAACCCGTTTCTTTGACCGGGATTGCCCAGCAATTGGGAATCAGCAAGGGAAATGCCAGCCTGAATATTCAAATAATGGAGCGCTGGGGACTGCTCCATCCGGTCAGCAAGAAAGGCGATCGCAGGGACTATTACCAGGCTGAGACCGATTTCTGGAAAATTGTACGGGATATCATTAACGAAAGAGACAGGAAAGAAATTGGTCGCACTATCGATGCCATAGAGGGTATCCTGAATTCGATCAGCCTTGAAGGAGAAAATCAAAGCAGCCCTGAAGGCCGTTTTTACCGGGAACGTCTGGGGCGAATGCTGGAGTTCGGCAATGCCGTAAACCAGATAATACAGGCTTTCCTCGCTATGCACAATTTTGAGTTGAATAGCTTGAAACGGTCAGGTTTTGAACCAGACCAATCTAAACGGATTAAACTGGATGATTGAAAAACGTCTCCTGTCGGACAGGCCAATGGAGGAAAAAATGATTCTGGATGATTTATTGCCTGAATATAATTTCACTGAAATTCACCATAACAAGGTAAAAGCCTCTACTGAAGCCGTCTACCGCGCCGCGGTCGAGATAACACCGGTAGAAATAAATTTCATCATGCGGCTGTTGTTTTTCCTTAGCGACCTTCCCGAGAGGGCAGTGGGTAGAAAGGCCAGCATGACGGATAAGCGGCGGCCGTTGCTTCAGGAAATGCTGCAAAGTGGTTTTACCCTGCTGGCTGAGCAGGAGCCCCATGAGATCGTTTTCGGTCTGGTGGTGCCCGGTAATATCGGTCGATTCTGGCAGAAATCGAGTGCGCAGAATATTGTGCCGGCGGATGCCGGGGAGTTCCTGGCCTTTAACAATCCGGACTATCTTCTGGTGGTGGGCAATATTCTGGTGGGGGATATGGATGAGTCCGGTATGGTCGATATCAGCACCGAGAGCCGCACCCGGGCATTAAGCCGGAGGTCATACAAAAAATTCATCCCGTACTGGCGCATTATCCGTCCTTTCAGCGGACTTATCCGCAGATTATGGCTCAGAGGCATAAAAAGACGGGCTGAGCTGCGAGGTTATACACCCGCCGGAACAAACCGGACTTTGTCATCGGGTTTCAAGCCGGGAATCCGAAGTTAGTTCACCTCAGGAGGAACGGAATTGAGAGTATTGCTTTATACGGGTAAAGGTGGTGTGGGTAAGACCACGGTTGCCGCGGCTACGGCCCTGAGTTGTGCCGGGAGAGGTTACAGGACACTGGTAATGAGCACGGATACAGCTCACAGCCTGGCTGATTCTTTTAACCTTTCCGCCGGTCAAACACCAACGGCCCTTGCCGATAATCTGTGGGCACAGGAGACTGAGCTGGCAGGGACGGTTAACGAACAATGGGCTATCGTACAGCA
The DNA here is from genome assembly GCA_016926695.1 of Dehalococcoidales bacterium. The sequence continues at coordinate 4,136 of JAFGOB010000026.1, forward strand.
ATGGTTTTCAACACTGCTGGCATGGCGGGGTATAAAAGAGGTAGTAGCTGATGAAATGGCCTTTCTGCCGGGTATGGAAGAGCTCTCTTATTTGCTTTACCTGGTCAACTATGCTGAGAGCGGGCAATATGATGTAATTGTCGTTGACTCGGCGCCCACGGGCGAAACAATGCGGCTGCTGGGCTTTCCGGAGATGTTAAACTGGTGGATGAAACGGCTGTTTCCCGTCCAGAGACGGGTGGCGAAGGCAGTCCGCCCGGTACTCAAACCGGTGCTGAATATCCCTGTCCCGGATGATGAGGTACTGGACTCTGTTCAGCAACTTTTTCCCCAGATAAACAAGATGCGCGATCTTCTTTCAGACCCGCAAATAACATCGATGAGACTGGTTGTGAATCCTGAAAAAATGGTTATCAAGCAAACGCAGCGTACTTTTACCTATCTCAATCTTTATGGTTATCCCACGGACCTGGTGGTCTGCAACCGGTTGATACCCGATAGTGTATCAGATCACTATTTCGATTACTGGAAGACCAACCAGCGGCAGTATTACCAGGAAATAAAGGAACGCTTCTCTCCCTTGCCTGTTCTGACCCTTCCGCTTTTGGAACAGGAGGTAGTGGGGCTTGATATGCTGAAAAAGACCTCGGATGAGCTTTATAAAGATCGTGATCCCGTGGAGATATTCTACCACGGTCAGGTCCATAATTTTGAGAAAAAGGACGGTCATTATACACTGCGTTTCGATTTCCCATATACCCGGAAAGAGGAAATTTCCCTGATAAAGAACCAGGATGAGCTGATCGTACAGATAGGGGCCTACCGCCGCAATATCATCCTGCCCAGGGCCGTAGTCAACCTGGAGGTAGGGGCAGCCAGGTTCGAGGAGGGCAGGCTGGTGATCAGGTTTAATAGCGGGGACAAAGTCCCGGATAAGCAAAACTAGCAGGAGGTAAAGCGATGGCCAAAGGCCGCATTGAATGGGAATACGATACTGAAAACGGACTGGTGCTTCGTTTCAATCCGGTACCCGGCATACTGGCCGATGGGGAAGTCCGTCGCCACATACTTTCGGCCAGAAAAGAGATGCTGCTGGCGCTGCGCAGCCTGATTGACGTTGCTGTCGAACGTACCGAAGGGAAGGAAGGCCAGGGCAAAAACGGCGGGACCAGGATAAAGGTAGACTAGTATAACGTCTCAGATTTCTCTAGACAATTTAGTTTAGTTGAAGTATTGGTATTTTTTCCGAAAGACATTACACCAGGAGTCCCGGCTCAGGAATTATCCGTCCGATCATAAAGCGTTCTGTTCTCGCCGAAGGTACGGATGAAATGTTTTAAGGACGCCTCGCAGTCATACCTGGTCTGCCATCCCCAGTCCAGTCTTGCCCGGCTGCCGTCCATTTCCCTGGGCCAGCTTCTTACTATCTGCAACATAGCCTCCTCAGGATGGAATGTTATCCTGGCGGAGGGTATATGTTTCTTTATCGCAGCCGCCAGCTCGCCGGCGGTCGGGGAAAATCCCTCGATATTATAGACGCGTCTTTTAAGACTGGATTCAGGTGCGCTCTCAAGCGAAATCATCGCTTGCACCGCGTCTTCTATGTATAAAAGGGGAATTCTGGCATCTTCATCCACGAATACGCTGTAGGGCCTTCCCGCGGCTGCTTCCTGGACCATCAAGCTGCTGTAGGCGCTGGCCCCGCCTCCGCCCCGCCCCGGACCTATTACCGAGGGCAGCCTGAGACCCCTGAAATTTACCCCGAACCTGGTGTGATAATATTCTCCCATCAGCTCACTGGATACCTTGGTTACTCCATAGATCGTTACCGGTCTCTGGACGGTATCATCGTGTACGCGTTCTTCCACTCCCGGGCCGTAGGTGGAGATTGAGCTGATGAGTATCACCTGCTGCGCCTGGAACAACCTGGCCGCTTCCAGGATATAAAGCGTACCGCTGGAATTGACCGCATAGGCGGTCAGGGGAGACGACTCTGCGGAAGCCGAGAGCAGGGCGCCGGTATGGAAAACGGTTTCTATACGGTTTTCTTTAAACAGGTTGATAATATCCGCCCGGTTACCCAGATCGCCCCGGACGACTGTCACTTTATTTTTGAAGTCATCGATCAATCCGGTATTATCTGTAACATCCAGTATTATTACTTCTTTACCCATATCGACCAGTTTGCGGGCCAGGTGAGAGCCTATGAACCCCAGCCCTCCGGTAATCAGCTTTGCCATACGGTTCTCCTTTCCCCTGTTTGTTACGTACATTATATACTCAGAACGGATGATAAAAAATAGCGGGATATCATGTGAGTATATATACGGGAATAGCGTTCTCAAGTGGTCTATAATATACCGCAGGGAGGTGACAAAGATGGATATGGAGCTTAAGGAACGATTTACCGCACTCTGGAGGAAATATTTTAATCAGGCGGAGCTGCCGCTGACTTTCGAGTATACAGCCGACAGGGGCAGGCTGGAGGGGATTAACCGCGCATCCGGCAAAGGCTGTGTCATGGCGGAAATATCAGGGGTAAGGAAGGGAATATCAGTGTGGTTTGATGCTGATTCAACAGGCTGTCCCGGAGGAAAAAGATACCTGGGATTTTCCGACCGGCTGGCCCCGAATTTCGAGTACTTTTTATCCTGCGGGATTCCCGGAAAGATGGAAGGGGAGCGTTATAAGAAGACCCCGGAGCTGGTAACAGAACTGCTAAACCGCTGGCCGAAATTCAAAGCGCCGGCGCCCTGTGTACTCTTCCGGCGCTGGGATACGCTGGAAGATCAGGATAATCCGCAGGTAGTGATCTTTTTCGCCGGGGCGGATGTAATAGCCGGTCTTTTTACCCTTTTTAACTATGATGTGGCCGATCCCAACGGGGTGATTTGCCCCATGAGCTCGGGCTGTGCCTCGATTGTCCAGAACCCCCTGGTGGAAAAAGACTCGCCGAATCCCAGGGCTGTCCTGGGGCTATTCGATATTTCCGCCAGGCCTTTTATCGGCGCGGACGAACTGACATTTTCCCTGCCTTTCAATAAGATTGCGGCTATGGTCGGGAACATGGAAGAGAGCTTTCTTGTTACTCCTTCCTGGAAGGCGATACAGAAGAGGATAGCTTAGTTCCCTGTTCTCAGGCCTTATTCAGACGGCGGCTGCGTAGCTGGCCGCAGCCGGCATCTATATCGGCGCCCTTTGAGATGCGGATGGTGTTGAATATTCCGAGTGCGAAAAGCTGTTTCTGGAAGGCCATGGCCTGGGTCAGGGTAGAAGGCCGGAAGTCGCTGCTGGTGGTGGGATTTCCGGCTATGATATTGACCGAGCAGTTCAGCCCCTTCAGCAGCGCTGCCAGGTCCCGGGCGCAGGCCGGCGAATCGTTGATTCCCTGGAAGAGGGCATACTCGAAGGTGGGACGCCGGCCGGTTTTTTCAAAATAGAAGCGGCAGGACTCCATCAGCTCTGCCAGCGGGTATTTTTTATTCAGCGGCATTATCCGCCCCCTGAGACTGTCTGTGGCTGCGTGCAGCGAAACAGCCAGCTCAAAGTGCAGGCCTTCATCCGCCAGGCGGCGTATCATCGGCGCCAGGCCCGCGGTGGAAAGGGTGATCTGTCTTGCTCCCAGACCCAGTCCTTTGGAGCCGTTAAGCAGGGTAAGCGCCCGGCAGACGTTTTCGTAATTGGCCAGGGGTTCGCCCATGCCCATGAAGACCACATTGGTGATGGCTTTACGTGATAGCTCGTGGTCCGGGGTGGGAATATTGTTTCTGATAAAACGGATAAAATATAGGATTTGCTCGATTATTTCGCCCGGTCTGAGATTGCGTTCGAATCCCTGCTGCCCCGTTGCGCAGAAATAACACCCCATGGGACAGCCCACCTGGGTGGAGACACAGACCGTTCGCCTCTCTCTCCTGGACTCATTCTGCTCATAGAACATCAGCGTGGACTCAATGGTTTTATTATCATCGAGCATGAAAAGAAGCTTGCGGGTCTTTCCGTCGGCAGAAACCTTTTCCTCCAGGGGACTGATGGTGCCAAGTACCGTTTCCTCTGCAAGCCTGCGCCTCAGGTCCTGGGGCAGGTCGCTCATATCATCGTAAGAGGCGGCGAAATTCCTGTAAATCCATTTCAGTACCTGATCGGCCCGGTAAGGGCGTTCTCCCCAGGAGACGATCAGCTCTTTTACCTGTTCGAAGCTGAGGTCCAGTATGGCCTTTTTAGTTTCTTTCATAACCGTTTCTCAAGACCATTGTAGACAATCGGGCGGGAGTGCGCAAAAAGTCCAGCGCGGGGGTTATTTCCTGACATGGATGATGACGATCGCACCGGGTATCTTTCTCATTAATTCCTTTTCCAGTCCACCCGCTGTCTCGAATGCTTTTTCCAGGTCGATCGTGCTGCTGACGGCCAGGCCGAAGTCGATCCAGCACTTGTTGCCGCTTTGCCTGGCCGTCAGGTCCTGTACGCTGTATTCTTCTCCCGCGTAATCCTGGATAATACCTTTGATCCATTCCAGTTCGGAGGAAGGCAGCCGGTTTTCCAATACCTGTTTGAGCGAGTCCAGCAGCAGCCGGAGTGATTTAAAGATAATCAGTACGGATAGGAAGATGGAAACAACAGGATCAAGCGACTGGATGCGGGCGATCTGGGCGGAAATAAGCACTGCCAGAACCACCAGCGAAAGCGCGATTTCCAGCCTGGAATGTAAGCGGAGGTCTTTCTTTGTCGTTACGGGGATGATGGAGACCGACAACGCAGTCAACAGGTAAACGGATAACACCGCAATAGCGGCATAAAACTGGCCTGGCGGTACGGCCTCATCCAGCCGGCGGCCGGCCTCGCGGAAGACAAAGACCGCGGCCAGAATGAATAAAATGCCCTCGATCGTCATAAGGGCGGCGGGCAGCCTGTTAAGCACGGTGTTTATTTTGTGCTCTTTTGAAAGAGGAGTATTCCCGGCGGGTACAGTCCTGACAGCGGATTTCAGGATATCTATACCTGAAAAGACAGCCAGGGCTGTCAGGCTTAACGATCCTGTCAAGATCCCGGCGATCAACCCGGCGGCGAAAAAGAAGATATCCAGGAATATCAGCCAGCCGGCTGGTTCACCTGTTCTGGTTTTCATTCTGAGATTGGCCTGTCCTTTCCCCGCCGGTCCGAACATCGTTGACTTTTACTCCGTGATCTCAAATTCAAGAGACTCTCACGTCGGGCCAGGCCCTCCTCAGAGTGGACCGAATAGGGTACTTTTTCAGCAGTCTCCATATACAGAATACCCGCGCCGGAGTGATATAGCTGGTGCTTTTATCCTCCGCTGAGGATGACGCTGGTCCAGGCGATAAAGATGCCCAGCAGGGCGCCGATCATGACCTGGAGGGGTGTGTGGCCGACAAACTCACGCAGGTTCTTTTGCAGTTCCGCCCGGGAGGTCTTGAAGCTGATCTCCTTGAGCATCCGGTTCAGTACGGCGGAGTGCTGTCCCACCGACTGCCTGACGCCGGCTGCGTCATACATCACGATTATCGCCAGGACGGCGGAGATGCTGAAGTAGATAGAGGCAACGCCTTCGGTCATTGCTATGGCTGTGGCCAGGGCGCATACAGTGGCTGTATGGGAGCTGGGCATACCGCCGCTGGTAATGAAAAAATGCCAGGCTATGCGTCGTTCCTGAATAAAAACCAGGATAACCTTAAGAACCTGGGCGATGGCCCAGGCTATTAAAGAGATAACTAATATACGGTTTATACCGAGATCGGAAATCACGCTTGCCTCATATAACATCAATAACTCATCAATTTATAGTATAACAAACACCGGTAATTAATTTTAGATGGGTTATATTCTCCAGCCCGCACCACCTGCTTAAACACAGACACACCAGATAGAGACATTACTTTCCCCACCCCTCATGCTTCGTGCTATTGGCTTCAGTTATTTTTACGTTTGTATTAGTAATGTCTCCGCCGCCACTGCTCTATCATGAGCATTGTCTCACTATCACTGATATCCCTCCAGTTGCGGAAAAAATCTGCCATATAATACCTGTTCATACTGGCCACAGCCAGTGTCACCACTCTTGCGGAGGTCTGTAAGACACGGTTATAGCCGGTAGCCGAAGCGATGGGGACGGCTACGATGATTTCTTTAGGACGCCGGTGTTTAACCGATTCCACAGCGACAGTCATGGTGATGCCGGAAGCCAGACCGTCATCGACTATTATGGCTGTTTTGCCGGTTAGCCTGGCGGGCAACCGGTCTCCCCTGTATTTCAGGCTACGCTTTTTTACGTTACTTTTTACCTGTTCTGCTTCATATTCCAGTTGCTCGCGGCTTATGCCGTCTTTTTTGATAACGTCTTCATTGATAATAGCCGTTCCGTCATCAGCCACGGCTCCTAGTCCCCCTTCAGGGTTCATGGGCAATGCCAGTTTCCGGCAGACCAGAATATCCAGTTCAGCACGCAATAGACCGGCTACTTCAATCGCAATGGGCACTCCACCATTGGGAATTGCCAGTACCACTACCTTTTGATTAACAAAGTCTGTTAGTTCCGAGGCAAGCTTTCGACCGGCGTCGCTGCGGTTTTCGAACAGGACCTTAGAAGCTTTAAGCTGTTCCGTCTCGTTCTCCCATTCTTCAATTGATGAGTTTGAAAGCCTTTACATCGACTACACCGAGATCAGTCAGGCGTAGCTCCGAGATAACCGGTAATGCCAGGAAAGAGAGCACTGAAAAGGCCGCCGGAAGGGTAGAACCGAGCTGACGTGCGGTATTTTCCAGCTTTTCAACGCCTGTTACCACGGATTCAAGTGGCTCTGTTGAGAGCAGGCCGGCTACGGGCAGAGGCAGGTCCGCCAGGACTTTCCCGTCCTCTACGGCTACCAGACCGCCCTGCATGGTTTCGATGGCTTTAACCGCTGTAAAAATATCTTCATCGGTAGTCCCGACAGCTACGATATTATGGGAATCGTGAGCGACGGAGGATGCCAGCGCTCCTTTTTTCAAATTAAAGCCGGTTACCAGTCCCCGTCCTATATTTCCGCTGGCGTGGTGTCTTTCAACAACTACCAGCTTCAAGATATCACGGCCGGTATCCGAGACTATGATATCGCCCTCTGTTTTAACTTTTTCCACCCTTTTCCTGGTGATAATCTGCCCGGGTACGACCTCGATTACCGGAAACGTGTCTCCCCCGGCCTTCAATTTGAGATCATCCGGGCCGAAAGGCTTTATGTTGACGGTATTGGTTAATTTTTGACTGCTGTACCGGCGGGATTCAAATAGAGGTTGTCCGTTTTCGGCCACCAGTTTACCTCTATGGAAAACCTTTCCGATTTTCAACGTGGACAGGTCTTTGATCACTATGAGATCGGCTGTATATCCGGGAGCTACTGCTCCCCGTCCGTTAAGCCTGAAGTATTCCGCGGTATTGATGGTAGCCATCTGGATAGCTCGGAGGGGGTCCATCCCCAGGCCGATGGCTTTACGTACCACGGCATCTATTTCGCCGTCTTTCAGCAGGTCCCGGCAGCTACGGTCATCCACCACGAAAGAACATCTCTTATAATTCTGGTCCGTAACCAGCGGCAGCAGGGCTTCCAGGTTCTTTTCGGATGATCCTTCACGGATCAAAATCCTCAGTCCCGCCTTCAACTTTTCTTCTGCTTCGGATAGTGAGACCGATTCGTGATCGGACATGATGCCCGCTGACACGTAGGCACTGAGATCCTTTCCGGAAACGCCCGGAGCATGACCGTCAACTACTTTGCCGCTGGCGGCTTTGAGCTTCTCCAGCATGACAGGATCGCCGAAGATAACTCCCGGGTAGTTCATTACTTCTCCCAGTCCCGGGCAGTTTTCCATTTTCAATAGTTGTTCTATTTCCCCGGTCCCGATAGACGCCCCCGAAGTCTCCAGGTGGGTGGCGGGCACACAGGAAGGCGCCATCAGGAAAAGGTCAAGGGGGACTTGTTTTATACTGTCAAGAATATAATTTATGCCGTCCATGCCGCAGACGTTGGCTATTTCATGCAGGTCTGTTACGATAGCCGATGTGCCGTGCGGGACAACCGCCCTGGCGTATTGGCCTACATCCAGCATCGCGCTTTCAAGATGTGTGTGTCCGTCAATCAATCCCGGGGCCAGGTACTGTCCTTTAAGGTCTATCGTCTGCACGCCCTGGGTATAGTCGCCGATACCGGCGATCATGCCGTTGTGTATGGCAACACTGCCGCTTTCTATTTTCGCGGTGAAGACGTTAAATATGGAGGCATTGAGTAAAAGCAGATCGGCCGGAGCATCTCCCCTGGCCACGGAAAGTAAAGCGCTGGTGTCCATCATCCCTTGTTTTCCTCCACAAAACAGATGTGCGGCAGGTTACGGTGTTTCTCATTACAGTCCATACCGTACCCGACAATGAACTTATCGGGCACGGTGAATCCGAGATAATCAATCCGGAGCGGGACTTTACGGCGGGAAGGCTTCTCGACCAGGGCACAAATTTTTAAGGAGGCCGGCTCCTTCCGCTGAAGATAATCATACAGGAAGGCGGTTGTCAAACCCGTATCCACGATGTCTTCAACTATGATGACATGACGGTCCTTAACCGTAGAAGGCAGCTCATGCACCACTGTTATTTCCCCGCTGCTCTGAGTACCGCTGCCATAGCTGGCCAGACGGATAAAATCTACTTCGAGAGGGATGTCGATACGGCGTGTCAGGTCCGCCATGAATACGAAAGAGCCCTTCAGAATACCTACCAGGAGAGGGTTTTTACCGTTGTAATCAGCGTATAAAGCAGCCGCAAGTTTTTTCACACCTGCTGCTATTTTTTGTTTGCTGATAAGAATCTGTGGCCTGGTATCGTTAGTCATTCTGCTAGAAATTATACTCTCAAGAATCGGCAGTATTCAAGGTCATGACAGCGGAAAAAGGGTTCAGTCCCAATCCGTACACACGCTCCCGTCCTGATAGGTCTCGGTCTTGGCGGTAGGCAGGGTTTCCTTGAACCTGTTAATGGCATATTCACAGGCTTTTAATCCTTCCTGTCGATGGGCGCAGGCAAAGGCGAATACCAGGTTAATATCACCTACCTTCAATTTGCCTGTTCTGTGGCACATGGCCAGGTTATTGACGGGGAACTTCCGCTGTATTTCATCTGCCAGCTCTCTCATGCGGGGTTCGGCCTTTCCGTCCGTATCCCGGTACTCTACAGATTGCACCGGCTTACCGTGTGAGGTGTTTCTGATCAGCCCGACATAAGTAACCACACACCCGCTGTCCGGGCTTGCCGCCTGCGAAACTATCTCGTCGGTATTGATTGGTCTATCCACTATTTTGATGTACATTTGGTCCTCCCGGTAACAGGGATAAAAAAGATGGCCTGATTTCAGGCCATCTTTGGGGTAAGCAAAAATAATCTAGCTGGAGGGTATCGGGTTGGTTGCCGGATTGGCTGAGGGAGGCACCTGCGGAGCAGGTCTCGTGTTAGTCGCAGGAGCCGGTTCAGGCGATTTGGATGATACGGGAGCCTGTATAGGCGTATCTACCGGTTCGTTGAAGGCGGCTTCCAGATCTTTCCCTTCCAGGTTTTCCTTGGCAATGAGTATCTGTGCAAGGTGAACCAGCCGGTCCTTATTTTCAGATAAAAGCCTCGAGGCTGTGTCAGAAGCCTGCTCGATCAGCCGGTTGACCTCACTATCGATTTGAAGAGCCGTTTTTTCGCTGTAGTCTCTCTGTTCGGATATTTCACGTCCCAGGAAAATAAGCTCCTCTTTTTGTCCGAAGGTACGCGGTCCGAGCTTTTCGCTCATACCCCATACAGTGACCATCTTGCGTGCTACATCGGTACAGCGTTTGATGTCGTCTGATGCTCCGGTACTGATGTCATTGAAGATCAGCTTTTCGGCTGTACGCCCGCCCATAAACACCGCCAGCGTGGTATCCATCTGTGAAAGAGTAGCTAATACCCTGTCTTCGGCGGGCAATATCCGGGTATATCCGCCTGCTACGCCGCGGGCAACAATTGAAATTTTATGCACGGGATCAGAGTTGGGTAAAAGATGTGCCACCAGAGCATGACCGGCTTCGTGGTAAGCCAGGATTTCTTTTTCTTTGGCGCTTATACGGCGGCTTTTCCTTTCCGGGCCGGCGATTACCCTGTCGATTGACTCTTCGAGATCGATTGAGTCAATAGCTTTTTTTCCGCGACGGGCTGCCAGGATGGCGGATTCATTGATCAGGTTGGCCAGGTCTGCGCCGCTGAATCCCGGTGTTGCTTTAGCTATTGTTTCCAGGGTCAGGTTGCTGGTAAAAGGTTTGCCTTTAGCATGGACCTTTAATATTGCCAGCCTGCCTGACATATCCGGCAGGTCCAGGATAACACGCCTGTCGAACCGTCCGGGACGGAGCAGAGCGGGATCAAGAATATCCGGCCGGTTGGTGGCCGCCAGTACGATTACGGTGGTATTGGTATCGAAACCGTCCATCTCAACCAGTATCTGGTTGAGGGTCTGTTCGCGTTCATCATGACTGCCGCCCAGCCCTGCCCCGCGCTGACGTCCGACGGCATCGATTTCGTCAATGAAGATAATACAGGGGGCATTTCTTTTAGCCTGTTCGAAAAGGTCCCGGACCCGTGATGCTCCGACGCCTACGAACATTTCTACAAATTCACTTCCGCTGATAGAGAAAAACGGAACTCCGGCTTCACCTGCAACAGCCCGGGCCATGAGTGTTTTTCCAGTGCCGGGAGGTCCTACCAGCAAAACGCCTTTAGGTATACGGGCTCCCAGGCTCTGAAACTTTTCCCGGTCTTTGAGAAAATCGACTACTTCATGAAGCTCCTGCTTGGCTTCCTCAACTCCGGCAACATCTTCAAAAGTAATAGTCGGTTTATTGGCCGGGAACAGGCGTGCCCTGCTCCTTCCGAAACGCATGGCCTGATTATTCGCCCCGCGTGCGGAACGGAAGAGAAAAAACAGCAGGCCTGCTATCAGCAGCAGGGGCAGAAAGTTGATCAGGATGCTGCCCCAGTTGATTCCCGAGTCATTATTGATTTTAACGGTTACTCCCTCGAGTTCCAGGTCCTTGTAGTCATAAAGTGTGGCATTGGGCTCTTTATACGATATAACCTCTGCCCCGTCAGTTTTGGTCACGGTCAATTTGTCACCGTTCACTTCGATCATCTTGATCTCTTTTTGCTGTGACATAACCGCCAGATCACTGATGTTCACTTCAGTGGGCTCGGGCCGCATGTTACCCGTCAGACTGTAAAATATGAATATAGCGGCGATTAAAATAGCTATAAAAATTAACGTATTTCGCATTATATTTGATTTCACCCTGTTGATTTATCCTATCCGGTAAAAAAATTAAGATAAATTAAAATATCTCTTCCTGCTTACTTATATTATAACAGACAGGGATAAAAGAATCGAGATAAAATATTCAATTGTATGATTGCTATATATTTTTCACCGGCTGTTTGTTCAGGGAAGACGTAGCTGGTGCTGTATTCTTCAGACCTTGTTGTATGTTTCCTGAAGGTGTAAAGCATCCTCCTCCAGATTGGGACTTTCGCAGATTATAACCCCCTTTACTTCCTGCTCTTTTAAAGCCTGGAGCAGTTCAGCATAAGCGAAGTCCGATTCTCTCAGGTTAAGGTGCATGATTTCTCCGCTTTTGTTGTTATAGTTGATACCTGAGACATGGATATGCATATTATCCAGAGCTGAACGCCCCAGCTTTTTCTCGATCTGGTTGAGTACCGATTTGAATTCGTAGTAGGAATTATATTTGCCTGTTCGCGCGTGGAGATGGGCGAAGTCGATACAGGGCGACAGCCCTTCAACTTCAGCGGTTAAAGCGACTATTTCTTCGAGGCTGCCGAACTGGCTGTTTTTTCCCATCAACTCAGGACGCAGGGTAATGCTTTTTTTTTGTCTTTTGATCTCTGCCGTGATGCCGTATAAAATCTGTTTGACACGGACAAATACTTCAGCCGGATCATCCTTCATGTAAAAGGCGGGGTGGAAGACCACATCGGCGACACTGCAAAGGGAAGCCACATGGGCGGTTTGCAGCAGCCTGTCCTGGCTGGCCAGCAGCTTGTCGTGTTCATGGGAATTCAGGTTGATATAGTACGGGGCATGTGCCGTAAGCCGCACTTTGTATTTTACCGCCGCAGAGGCTACCTGGTCGGCTTCGGCTTCGCTCATACGTACACCGTAAACGAACTCAAGCTCGTTGCAGCCCAGTCCCAGTTCGGCAATACGCCTGATCCCGTTTATCAGGGTTTTGGGCTTCAAACTGGAATGCGGGATTCCTCCTGTCCCGAAAAGCAGACCGGTCATATTTCTCCCCCTTGAGTTTATGTTACAGGAGAACAATCATATGTGCAAATACAGATTTAGTCCTGTGCTTTGTGGTATAATAGGAAAAAGATATATCATATCAGGAGTGATGTCTCTGGAGACGTTAGATCTGGCTCGTAGAATAGTTGACATAGCCAGCGATAAACAGGCGGTTGATATCGTATTGCTGGATACCCAGGAGGTCTGTAGCTTTGCGGACTATTTCGTAATATGCAGCGGAGAGAGTACCCGTCAACTGAAGGCAATAACCGATGCCATAGCCGGGGAGCTTAAAAAAGAAGATATCAGGCCGATGCATGAAGAGGGCACTCCCGGGTCAGGCTGGGTGTTAATAGATTACGGCGCGGTGATTGTCCATGTCTTCGATCCCATACAGAGGGACTATTACAAACTTGAGAAACTGTGGGAAACAGCCCCTACCCGGGTCAGGGTGCCCTGAACTGCTTTATTTACCTTTCGATAATATCCCGCGGTGAAAAATACAGGTTAATTTCGGTTTCCGCGTTTTGTATGGAATCCGAGCCATGGACTGAGTTACGCTGAAGATCGAGGCCGAAATCACGACGGATAGTCCCCGGATCGGCTTTTTCAGGATTGGTGGCGCCCATGGTCCTGCGTGCTGCTTCAACGGCGTTTTTCCCTTCGAACACAGCCGCTATTATGGGGTAAGAGGTGATATAGTCGATAAGGTCTTTGAAAAAGGGCTTGTCTTTGTGGACGGCATAGTGCTTGTTAGCCAGCTCTTCATCCACCTTTAACATTTTCAAGGCCACGATTTTAAGTCCCGCTGCTTCCAGGCGAGCCAGGATCGCGCCTCCGAGATTCCTTTCCATGGCATCCGGTTTAACCAGAATGAGAGTCCTTTCCATTTTTACTCCTTGGTTTTTTATTTAAGGGTTATCAAATCACACCTTACAGGTACTTAACTGGCTCGTATCAAGCATTACTTCTGAGTTTGCATTAATACAGACGCAGCAGATATATTACTTTCCCCCACCCTGAGATTGCTTCGTCGTTACACTCCTCGCAATGACGAGTCAAAAGAAGTGCTATATATAATATATAATCATAATATTAGTGTCCATTCAGAGGAGTCCCCGATACTTCCTTTTCTCCCTGACGGGGACGACGTAGGAATCTCCTGATATTACACCCTCTTCTCCCAATTTTAAATTCTTACGGCACCCCGGCAGGCGTAAGGGAGAGCCAGGGCCGGTTGGGTAAAAGGAATCAATCGGGCTCAGAATGGTCGACATATACTTCTCTTTTAATTAACCTCACACGGTATCAAGTATATAACTGAGTAAGCGCAAGGGGCGAGGAAGGTAGAGTATCATTCCCTGACATCCAGCAGATATCCGCCATCCTATTCGCTGCTGCTTAATAAACGGCGCGACTTACTTTTCAGGTCTGTTCTCCTCGTTGCGGGCCGACCACGAACTGAACGGAGGTCGCCTCAGCGTAAATAGTCCCGTCCATGCCGGTCAGGGTGGCGGCGGTCTCGATCAGACGGGGAGTCTGTTTGGAAATCGTACAGGAAACACGATAGGTGTTACCCACAGGGACCATTTGTTTGTATCTGACCTGCATTTTAGCAGTAACGTTGCTGTTGCCGGTGAAGAGAGCTACCCAGCCCATGGCTTCATCCAGAACGCAGGCGGTAATTCCTCCATGAAGATAGCCTGCCCAGCCCTGTAGATTTTCACCGGGAGTAAAATCAGCGCCGGCCGTTTGTGTTCTTTCGTCCCAGGAGAATTGAAGCTTCAATCCGATGGGATTGGCTTTACCGCAGCCGAAACACATATCATAATCTTTCAGGGAATCAAGGTCGATTTTGGGCCAGTTCTGCATGATGCCTTCCTTCTATGCTTTTTTACGTTCGGTAATATGAGGTCTTCTCAGGTAAATAGGTTGGAGCGTGGCCAGGTTATCGAAGTCCCCTTTTAGAAAACGCCGGCGGCCCAGCTCTGCCAGGAAAACGGCGGTGCGTGTTTTCAGACTGAAGGGCGGGAACAACGCCTTCCTGCCGAGGGATTTTTTTATCCTGTCCCGTACCTCCGGATTGAGATCACCGCAAAAAAGGGTCTCTTCCCTGATTTCTGAGACCAGTGCCTCAATGGTTGTAATATGTTCTGCGGACAGCCTGGTCCAGCCCTTCCTGGGTTTCTGCTGAAAAACGGCTGCGGCAATCTCTTCACGCCCTGCCTTCTGGACGGAGCAAAGGGGCAGTCCGGCTGAAGCGTGCTGATAGGCCATACTTTCGAGGGTGCTGATGCCGATAATGGGTATTCGCAGACACAGCGCGAGCCCTTTGGCGGCGCCTACCCCGACCCGCAGTCCGTTAAAGGCGCCCGGTCCCAAGGCTACGTATACGCAGTCAGCTTCCCGGATGTCCAGGCCAGACCCGGACAGGAGATAGTCCAGGCGAGGATATAGTTCGACGGTGTGGTTTGATCCGCACCTCCAGGTCATTTCCGCAATTACATCGCAGTCCCTGACTATGGCAAGGCCTGCGAAATCGGTCGATGTATCGATGGCAATCTGCATATCAGCTTACTCTTTTTTTCGTTGAAGCGAGCTGTTCTAGAAGATTTTCATAGCGTTTTCCTTGGGCCAGGAGCTCGAATCTGCGCTCGGTATCTTCCAGATACTCTATTTTAACCAGCAGGTGCTCGCCGGGCAAGACACTGAAACCCTTCTCAGCCCATTCTATCACGCATAATCCCTGCCCGTAGAGATATTCATCAAGGCCGAGATCGGCTATCTCCTCCACCCGGTCAAGCCGGTAGAGATCGATGTGATAAAGGGGCAGTCTTCCCTGGATTTCACGCACCAGGACAAAGGTGGGACTGAGGGCATATTCCCGGCTGTCCAGCCCCCATACAATTCCCTGGGTAAGACAGGTCTTACCCGTCCCGAGGTTGCCGCTTAACAAATAGATATAGCCGGGTTGGGCCAGCTTCCCCAGTTGCATCCCCAATTGTTGTGTTTCTGCCGGACTGCGGCTGATCAGTTTCAGTGTTTTCATTATGTTTCCAATCCGGTTTCCCTACATCGCATACCTTTGGGCGGATTTAAAATGGTCCCAGCCGGTCTCTTGCGGGATGAAGCGTTCTCCCTTTTCATCCAGCACTATCACCCGGCCTGCATTTTCGCTGACAATCTTCCCGATAATGCTGACGGGATAGGCCGAGGCCTTTATTACCTCCTCGATCACCGCGGGACCTCCGGTAACCAGCAACTGATAATCTTCTCCGCCGGAAAGGGCAAATTCAAATGACTTAGGTCCGAAGGCATGTTTGACCTCGTCTTTAATAGGCAGATGCTCGATTTTCACCACCGCGCCGACGGCGCTGGAGCGGCAGATATGTCCCAGATCGGACAGCAGACCGTCACTGATATCCAGGCCGGTCCTGATGCCCTTTTCCACGAAAAGCCGTCCTTCGGCCAGACGGGGTTCGGGACGTGCGAAGGCCTTTTGAAGACAGCTTTTTACCGGCAGAGCGAAGTCCAGCTTGCGGACGAGCATTTCCAGCCCTGCGGCGGCGGTACCCAGCCAGCCTGTAACAGCAATAACATCACCCGGACAGGCAGTGCTGCGGGAAAGGAACCTGCCCCCGGGATTCCCGGTAATACCCGAGACGTTCACGTCTACAAAGACCACGGGTGATCTGCTTACATTTCCGCCGGCTACGGCTACACCCAAGCTGACAGCCAGTTGCAGCATGCCCCTGTACAGAGAAATTACATCATCGACCTCGGTATCGCCGGGCAAGCCCAGTGAAACCAGAGCATAGCGGGGTATTCCACCCATAGCGGCAATATCGCTGAGACTAATAGCCAGGGATTTCCAGCCCAAGTCTTCCCATGAAATTATATCCGGATTGAAATGGACTCCCTGGACCTGGCAGTCCACCTTGGCGAGCTGGCGGGCGGGGTTGCCCTGCCAGACGGCACAGTCATCCCCCACACCACATATCAATCGTTTCCAGGACTCGGCCTGATCATCGCGCTCCGCCTCTACCATGCGGGCAATAACATCTATCAGACCGAACTGGCCTAACTGTGAGACCTTCATCGGAAGAAATTATAACACAGGCAGTATCCGTGAATGAAATTCGTTCCTGAACTATTCTTCGACCGGATACCTGTCCCTGTCCAGTCCTATCTCCTTGCGTGCCTGGGTATGCAATTTTTCCAGCAGCAGGCGCAGTTGAGTCCGTTCACTATCGCTAAGCGTTGACATAATACGGTGTATCGGGCCCCGCTTGGTTGACCTGTCGTAGATTTTTTGACCTTTTTCAGTCAAAGATACCCTGACCAGGTTTTTCTTGTCCAGGTCATGCATCTTCTTAACAAATCCCTTTTCAGCCATCCTTTCTATCAGGGCTGAAACTGTATGAGGCTGACGTAAGATGTAACGGGATATTTCAGACGGCGTGGCCTTGTTTCCCAAAGCCTGTACAATGAAAAGGACCCCGACCTGTTCGGGGGAGACTCCGTATCTCTGCAATTCCTTTTCTCTTGAGCGATAAATGGCATAGCGGGTATGGGTTAAAAGCATCCACAGATCATGGTCCGCATCGGAGTAAGAGTAATATTTGGCCCCCTCATCATATTCCATCTTGTCTTCTTACCTCTTTCATATCATATTTTAAGCCATCCAGGTATATATCGTGTGCGACGATAATATATTATACCATGGTTTTTCATATTTGTATCTACGGTCTTATATAATAAAAATACAGGAAAGAAAAACCGTGACCATTTGACTATCATACGAAGCGGTTTACAGTCCTTTTGATATACAGCCTAACTAATAAAAAAACGCAGGGGATTTCCGTAGAGAAACACAAAAAGGAAGCATACAAACCAGATCCATGGCTGAGATGGCTGGCCAGGTCCAGCGCCTGGATCCTTGCGATAAATTTGCTGGTGCTGGTGGTGTCAGGATGGGGAATCACGAAAAGCGGCGTAATATACGATTTATCCCTGGGACTGATCGACCGCAGGCTGGCCAATACCATTCATACCCATGCCGGTCTACCCCTGGCAGTATTTTTCCTGCTGCATGCAACCGTCAGCCTTAAAATATCACTCACCCGCTCTCATCCTGACCGGGCACATCTGATTAACGGAATACTGATCGTAATATCGTTGGGACTGCTGTCGGTGGCGGTATACATGCAAAGCTTCAGTCAGGGTGGATAGATGAAGAAGAGGTTGTTTTTTTTACTTATTACGGTAGCGGTCATGTTACTCATGACAGCTTGCAGGGGGGTGGAGCAAAGCGTTGTGACAGGTATTTCCCCCTCTGTTACAGCGGGAGAGAGTTCCGCTTTGTCTCCGCATGCAGAGACCGAAATTGAGGCTACAGAGTACCTGGGACAGAAGTTGACTCCCCTTGACAAGCAGCGAACTGTGGCTTTGAAGGGAATGCAGGTAATCGACAGGGACAGCTATAGATTAACGGTTGACGGACTGGTGGACAGGCCCTTGAGTTTGAGCTATGCCGATTTACTGGCATATCCGCAGGCATCCCGGCTGAACGAATTGGAATGTGTGGAAGGCTGGAACTTTATCGCCAAATGGAGCGGTCCGGAGCTTATGTCAATATTCGATGATGCCGGGATTAAGCCCGAAGCCCGTATCGCCATATTCTATACCTCGGATGTTCCGGAGGGTTACAGTTCTCTTGACCTGGACTATATCAGGGAGAAGAACATCATTATCGCCCTGAAAATAAACGATCTCACATTGCCTTCTGAAAGAGGCTTCCCTTTCCAGGTAGTGGCGGAAAGCAAATACGGTTATAAATGGGCCAAATGGGTTGTGCATATTGAACTGTCTTCAAACACAGATTTCCGGGGTTACTGGGAGTCTGCCGGTTACAGCAATAAAGCTGATGCGGGAGGTCCTGCTTTCGGCGATTGAGAAATTTATGTTTAACCATTATTGTGTTATACTAGGTGGTCGTAAAAATAAGGGTGAGGAAAGACTATGTTAGTAGTTGATCTTATGACCAAGGACGTTATTACAGTGACCCGTGAAACACCCGTGCTGGAAGCGCTGAAGGTCATGCAAAAGAACAATTTCAGGCGTTTGCCGGTAGTGGATGAAGACGGTCATCCGGTGGGAGTGGTTTCCCAGAGAAGTATAGAAGAGCTCAAGCCTCAGTCAGGCCTGCCTTCCATCTGGCAAATCGGGCACTGGGCCTCCAAGCATACGGTTGAGGAAGTAATGAACAAGAAGCCCGTTACTGTCAGGCCGACAGATACCGTAGAGCTGGCCACGGCTAAAGCGCAATCAGCCAGGGTAGGCTCATTGCTGGTGGTGGAAGATAACAAAATAGTCGGAATCGTTACCACCAACGACATATTCTACAAGGTGGTTAATCCGACACTTGGAATAGGCGAGTCGGGCAGCAGGGTGGTGGTTGTGGGTGGAGGTACAGGCAAACATGCGGAGACTATTATATCCATTATCAATCAACTGGGAATAGTAATCAAGATAATATGGTCGGTTTATTCCATCATCAACAAGAAATACAACATGGTGGTACATCTCGAGACCGAAGATGCGCGCAATGTAGTGGGCGAATTGACCCGCATGGGATATGAAGCTAAAATAGTGAATAGGTAACGGGAGGCCAGCGTAGCTCAGTTGGCAGAGCAGCGCTTTCGTAAAGCGCGGGTCGTAGGTTCGAATCCTATCGCTGGCTCCAGAAATTGAAACAAAAAAAGCCTCTGATGTTGAATAGTCGGGGGGCTTTTTTCTTATCAGCTAACGGAAACGATAATTATCGAGTAATTGATTATGTTCAAAAATAATGTAAAATAGTCACAATGCAGATAGATTTTTTAATACAACAATATAACGGATCTTCCAGACCGTTTAGCTTCAGTTAGCCTCAACAATGTAGCCACTAAAATACTTGACAATAGCCTTAATATATGCTATA
>JAFGOB010000027.1 GCA_016926695.1 Dehalococcoidales bacterium
AGAATCCTTTCCATCGAACCCACTACCTGTACCAGGATTCCACCTTAACAGTATTCCTGTTCTGTCCTAACGATGGGGTCCAGCTAGGGAAATCATGCTTTGTAGAGCTGAGCGAATTCGAACAATATCGTTAGAGGACCAGAGGAAAGGTCTTATTAAAAGTTTTACCTTTTGTTCGGTATGGTGGGCAGTACTGGACTCGAACCAGTGACCTCCCGGATGTTATTGTTAAGTTTCACTGGTTTTACCTCCATTGTTTTTATAGTCGATTTTAAGATAATATTGATGGTTTTACAATACACACTTTTTTATGATTATCCTGATAAACATCATTTCTATGTTTGTTATATCCCACATGTATAATAACTGATTCATTGGGAGCAAAGTTGCCAGTTAGCGGCTTCACTAATAAACTGGATTTGTAGATAAAAAACAATAAGGAGTGTATATGATGAAACTAAAGGACAAGGTAGCCATAATCGTAGGCGGAGGAAGTGGAATAGGAAGAGCCACTGCTAAACTATTTGCCAATGAAGGCGCTAAAGTAGTGATAGCTGACAGGAATATCGAAGGAGCAAATAATGTCAAGAAAGAAGTTGATGCTGCTGGAGGTGAGTCTATAGCTATTGAAGTAAACATGATTGAAGAAGACCAGGCGATCAAAATAGTACACGATACTAAAATTACATACGGTAAGGTAGATATTCTCTGCAACATTGCTGGTGGTTCTGTAGGAAAATACATCCGGGATACACACTCTCCTTTTACAGCTGCTACTAAAGAAGAGTGGGATACCCAATTGGCGGTGAATTTAACTGGCTGCCGGAACTGTACCAAGGCAGTGATTGATCATATGATAGAAAGAAAATATGGGAAAATAGTGAATGTATCATCGATGGCTGGTGTCGATGGATCACCTGGAGTGGTGGATTATTCTGCAGCGAAAGCAGGTGTGATCGGATTTACCAGAGCTTTAGCAAAGGAAATGTCTCCACATAATATACAAGTTAACTGTGTTGCTCCAATGGGAGTGTTTACTGAAAGAATTGAAGCATTTGTCGAAGCCAGGAAAAAAAGGAATCCAAATGAACCCCAAATGGATTTAAGTGCGTTAGCTAAACCCGAGGAAATTGCTAAAACTATATTGTTCCTTGTTTCTGATGATACTAATCACCTAAAAGGTTGCATTATTACTTTTTCTTCTTGATAGATTTTACTCGTTCGTAAAAGAGTGTATCTCGGTAAAAAATACAAGAAATATAAAACTTAATCTAACGCTTTAATCTTCAACAACCTGCCTGCCGCCGAAAGTACGATAACTTTTTGCTTCGGGGATCATCGGCACTAGTAGATAGGAGTCAAATTTCCCTCCGGTATATATTGAGTGCCTGCCTTTGTTTACGGAGTTATTGTACCCTCTCAGCAGATCATCCTTTACTCCGTATTTCCCGGATATGTCTATTACCAGTTTCTCGCCAGCGTGATATAACGTACAGGAAGGCCATATCGCTATTTCACATGGAACCACCTCCCCGGGTTTCACTTTTTGTCCAGATCTATCAGGCAAGACAGACTTCTGTACCGGCAGCTATGGTTGTGACGGCTCTTCATCCAGTTGTCTTTTTGATAATCGCATCCACCCCAGAGCCACAGGCATTCTCCCCGGAGCGCAATCTGAATCAAAACACACTTGATACCCATCCGCGTTATACTTTCTCACCGTAACAAAAATGTCCATGTCATCTGTATCTTCAGGGGAAACCCAGAGTTTGAGTTTCATAAATCCGGTTATTTCTGTGTCATCGTTGAACGCAATCTGAAACGACGCTTTACCTTCAGGCCCTACAACAGGTTCCTGGTGGATAATCTGGCTTACCGGAGATACATCGGAATTGTAAGAGACAATGGTTGTTTCCTCCGGTTTATCAAGACTCAGAATACCTTTACGAGCATCGAGATAGAAAGTTGTATACACAGTCCTTCGGGGAGGAAATTCATGCTCATAACGGACTTTGAAATCAAAGAGCTTATCCTGGGCCGCCACTGGGGGCGGATAAACCTGGAGAAAGCAATGATACAGGCTCTCCGGGAAGGAAGGACTGACGTCGAGAGAGTAAGGCAGATCTTGTTAAATGACGAGACTGAACCAGTCGCAAGAAATACCGGCATATTAGAACAGGGAAGAGTAGTAATGAATCCCATTATTACCGACTTTTACACAGGATTATCATTCGCTGGATCAGTAAGAAGCGCCTTTTTCGATCCTACAAAGGAACATTTTTAAGCGACTCTAAATAGTATGATGTGTAATCAGAAGAGGGAGTAAAAGTACTCCCTCTTTGTTGAATTTATGGGATGCGGTGACTATCAGTACCATCCATACTTTTTAACAGAGTCCACCATTGCTTTTATGTTCTCTGGTTTAGCATAATCAATAGCGCTACCGGGACCCAGGACAAAGCCGCCGTTCTTGCCGACGACTTTAATGAGTTTCTTACAATATTCTTCTACATCCTGCGGTGAACCAGCCTGTAGCAGTGTAGGAGGTACGCCACCCTGAATACACATGTGGTCACCCAGTATCTCTTTGGCTTTGAAGACGTCTGTCTTTTCACAATGAAAGACAACCTTACCTTTTGGCAATTCGAGGAGGTACTCTAAGCGGTCATCCCATATTCCTTCCCAAAACGGCGTGGCAATAAAGCCAAGTTCTATGTTAGTCAAGATAGCTTTCTTTAGCCCTGACCAATAGAACTTCTCAAATTGTTCCAGAGACATAAAGCCATCTGAACCTCTATGCAACGCCATACCAGCTCGTCTCAGGTATCCTCTCTCATCGGGCTGAACAGGTACTGATTGGGCAATTCGCCATTCAAGTATCCTGTCACATGCAGCAAGGAGCTTATCGGGACACCTATACATATCGAGCATCGTCCCACGCATACCTCTTAGGTTATCTGAAATAATATCAAAGGGTACCTGTCCGACGCCATTACCGCCTGGACCACCTCCATATTGAGACGGGAAACCAAGATAGGTCATCACGTCAGAGAACTCAGCACCTTCTTGCATTAATCTCTGTTGCTCCTGAGCGGCTTGAATAAGTTTTTCAGCAAGCTCCTTGAACTCTGAACTTAATAACAAGGTGAGAATACCGGTGAATCCACGACCGCTATCAATAAAATCACGGAATGGGGGTAGCTTCGTTAGAGGCTGGAGTGTCCCGAATATGCGTGGTAGATAATATCGAAAAATAAAATCAGACGGGTCATCCAAGAAGATATCATACTCTTCTGCCTTCATGTATTCTCCCTCTACAAACTGGAAAGGAGTATCCAGGGGCAGATTCCCACCCGGCCAGCGCCGGTGTCTGACATCGAGTAACTCATTTATCAGTCCCGAGTCTACCAATAGCATACTGGCACCAGTATCAGGTTCAAAATCAAGAGTTGCCTTGAGGCAAGCCTCCCGATAAGCAGCATGGTCATAGTACATAACGGAAAGGGGCAGCCCAGCATACCTGGCAGCGAAGGCACCGGTATGAATAGTGACAGGTACCCTGTCTGGCACTCTTAACTCGATAGCATCATTTATTCTCTTCGCTCTTTCTTCACTAAGCTGGTCTACAGTCTTACCATGTCGCTGCTCAATGTCATCTCTTAACTTCTTCAGGTGTTCTGGATAATTCCCTTTTTCTAAAGCACTAAACGTCATTTCACCGTTCTCCCCCGATATTTTATTATTCAATTAAACTCTAAACCATACTATAATATTATACTAGCGTACCTATTGTTCGTTTCCTTCTTATTGTACATTATGATAAGCTGCGACACTACGATACTCGGTTTTGTTTGATCTGGTTTTAAAAAGTCATAAGGTAAAACGAGAAGAACTAGCAAGTTTATCATCCCCTCTCGAGAGATAATAGAGGAACAAAAAACAAAAACCTTCCCTAGAGTGGGAGGCTCTTGAACACACATTATCTCCTAAGTTACCGCCTGGCTAAGCTTTTACAATATCCCTTCTTCGTAAAGCCCTCTCCAGTGACGACTGCATCTTCATCTCTTGGAAATCTTTGATGATGAAATTAAGATAATCGATTGCTTCAGCTTTTTCTTGCAGATAACAATATTAGAGAAGTATTTAATTGATAATTAGTTTAGTGATCCCTTCGTAAATTACCAGCTCATCGATGATAATCGATATCAAATACTATTCTCCTATTTTCTATTCGTGGTTATTACTACAAGTATTAATTTATGGTTACTATATCATCGAATTTCCACCGTTCACACTTATTATTTGTCCGACAATATCGCTGGCGACATCTGACACTAGAAAGGTAACCATATTGGCAATATCCTGAGGTTCGGTAAGTCTCTTCAGCGGTAGACTCTGCCTTACGCTTTCAACCATTGCGGGACTGTGTATTTTACCATCCGGTCCCCGTAAAAAGTTGGTGGTCGACAATCCGGGGCAGACGCAATTGACATTTACTCCCTTATCGGCTACTTCGGCGGCTACAGATTTCGTGAACGTAATAACAGCTCCTTTGCAGGCAGAATAGACCGAATTATTCGGACTGCCGGTTCTCCCTAGTCCTGAAGCGATATTGATAATCTTTCCATACTTCCGTTCGAGCATCTGCGGCAGGATCGCTTTTGTACAGCTCATCACTCCGATGAATAAAAGATTAATCGTTTTTACCCAGTCTTCCTCTCTGGTCAGATGGATCGGACCTCCTGCTCCGCCTGCGCCGGCATTATTGACAAGTATATCTATCCTGCCGAATTCTTCAAGCGCATTCTTCACCATCATGTCTACCTGGGTACTGCTTCCTACATCGGCTTTGATAGCAATAGACCTTCTTCCTGAATTCCTTATCTCGGAAGCCGTCTGCTCTGCTGCTTTCAGGTTAATGTCATTTACCACGACGTCACAGCCTTCCTTTGCCATCGTTATGGCTGTCGCGTGACCGAAACCAATCTGGCTGCCTGCGCCTGTTATTAACGCTACCTTATCCTGAAGATTAAGATCCATATCAACCTCCTGAGGCTTTTTATAATATTATAGTTTTAGCCCTATTTCAGCACCGCCGCGAACGGCCGCAAAGATACTTCGCTTTCCCGCACAATCTCCTATCGTGTGAATCTCTGGTACAGTCCCTTTCAGTTCTTCTGCTAACCTGTTATCGTTCTCGGAACCCGTTGCCAAGACAATCGTATCGACTTTCAGGAACGCAAAGACATCATTCCTGTTCTTTTCATCCCCGCTGTTCCACCAGAAATTCACACCGTTTCCGGTAATACTGTCCGGTCTGGAAAAGGGATACAATCGTACATCATTCTTTATCAGTCTGTCGAATAGAGCCGGTTTAAGATTGCGGCCCAGCCCCCGCCCTATCTGACTCCTGGTAATGATCGACACTTTTTTCCCTTTCTCAGCCAGGAAAAGTGCTGTACCCAGGCCGACTATCCGTCCGCCTATGACGACTATTACCTGTCCGGTATCTGCATTGCCCAGCAGTACATCGACTGCCTGGACAACGTTTTTATTATCGATACCGGGCAGGTCCGGTTTCGTCGGTATCGAACCGGTCGCTATCACCACGGCATCAGGCTGAATATCTTTAACGAGTTGCCTATCGACGGTTTTATTAAGGTAGAAACTTACGCCGGCTCTGCTCAGTCCTGTCGAGAGGTAACTTATCAGGCTTTTCTGTTCGGGCAGGTGGGCGGCTACTGCGTTCCATTGTCCCCCCAGGCTGTCGCTTTTTTCATACAGGGACGTTTCGTGCCCCCGTTCTGCCAATATCCGGGCGGCTTCCATACCGGCGGGTCCTCCACCGATAACCAGCACCTTTTTCTTCTCCTGAGCAGGTTCGACACTGTATTCAAGCTCTTTACCAAGGCCCGGATTGACCGTGCAGTTGGCGTACCCTCCCGGAGTGCTCCCTGCCTGGCAGTGACCACAATAGATACAGGGCCTGATTTCATCCAGTCTACCTTCGCGGATTTTATTCGGTAACTCAGGATCTGCCATCAGCGGTCTGCCAAACTGTATGAAATCGGCAAGACCCTCCTCCAGGATACGTTCTCCGAGAACGGGATTGATTTTCCCTACCGCGATTACCGCAGCGCCGGTGGCTTTCTTGATAGCTGCAGCTGAGGGAACGAGAAGGCCTGAAGGTTGGTACATGGTGACGAACTGCCAGTGGCTACTTTCCGACGGACCGGAGGAGACATCCAGTATGTCAACACCGGCATCGACAAACATTCTGGCTTGCTCTATCGCTTCATCAAGCGTGATGCCGCCTTCGATATGGTCGTCACCATTCATTCGAAAGAGGATAGGAAAGTCCGGACCGACGGCTTTCCTCACTCTCCTGATGATTTCACAAGCAAATCGTGCCCGGTTCTCGATACTTCCGCCGTATTTATCCGTTCTTCTGTTTTCTCGAGGAGAGAGAAACTGGTGGATGAGGTAGGCATGGCAGCCCTGTATTCTGACAAGGTCGAATCCTGCCGCCACGCCGCGGTTTGCTGCCTGTCCGAATGCTTCCACCAAATCAGCAATCTCATCTTCCGTTAATGTATGCGTTTCGAAGCCGGTTATAGGATCTTTTGTCCCGGTAGCGGTAACCACCCTGTTCCACTCGGGTCTTTCGGTGAACGGTCTCATCTGGACCATCCGTGTCATGGCTGCCCCCTGGTGACTTAATGAAAAAGACGCCTTTACCCCGTATGAGTGAATTCTTTCGGTCCAGCGTTTCACACTTTCGACATGCTCATTATCAGTTATAGTCAGAACTCCCGGAGAAAAAGCCGTCACGCTGTCATAGGGAGGTCCCAGCGAGGAGGTTGTCGGCTGGATCAATCCGACCCCTCCCCTGGCTCTTGCCTCGTGGAATGCTATCAAGCGGTCTGTCATGAAACCTTCTTTCGTGCCGAAAGCAAATCCGTGACCGAGTGGTGCCATCACGATCCTGTTTTTTACTTCCAGCTTGCCGATCTTACCGGGTTCGAAGAGTTTTATATATTCTGTCATTATTACCTCCCGATAATTCTGATTAGGAAATAATGCTCCTCATAGGTTTAGATTAATATTTATATATCGGGTATGGAAATCTTCAGATTACAGATAATAAACCGGTTCATCTGATTTCTTTAACTACCGACTCAGTAGGTTTTACCTGTAGAGTCTTTAACAAATGAGTGCGTATAGTCTATAAATAACACTTGGTGATGTCAACCAGAAAACCATTCACGAATGTGTGTTGGTAACAAAAAGTCATAAGGTAAAATCAGAAGAACTAGCACGTTTATCACCTCCTCCCGGGACTATCTGGGAACAAAATAAAAGAAAAAACCTCCCGAGTCGGGAGGTTCTCGAATATACCCTACATCCTAAGTTACCGCCTGGCTAAGCTTTTAAAATATCCTTTTTTCGTAAAGCCCTCTCCAGTGACGGCTGCATCTTCATCTCGCGGAATTCTTTGATGGCGAAGTCGAGGTGTTCGAGGGCTTCGGCTTTTTCGTCGGGGTAGTGAGCCAATAAAAGTTCGGCTAATCCAAGTCGCGATAACGCTAATTCAGGACGGAATCTCATTTCGGTGCAGACTCTGATTGCTTCTTTATAATGCTCCCTGGCTTCATCGTATCTTTCAAGGAGAAATGCTGCCCCACCAAGGTGGCGGGGGATGCAGGTCAACCACCACATCCCTGTTGTACAGGCTTTTGTCGACTTGAGACGTTCCAACAAGAGTTCAGCTCTTCTCATTCCTGATCCGTCATAGAGTTCAAAAATGAGGATATCCCTATCAATTTTCTTTTTGTGGCTTTTCTTGTTCCGAACGGCATCATAAAATTCTTCAAGGCTTTTTCTTTCAACAATCTGAGGAGCAGGATAAAATCGTTTAATCTTCAGGTCTTCAACAGGTTCGCCATAGAATTTCATCAAACCTTTGATGATCGATGCGTATTTTGCTTGAGTATTCAGAGCTTTTTCGTGGTATCCGGCGATAAATTCTTTTGCCAGGTCGGGCGTAGGTTTTCTGTCTCTCAGGAAATTCTTAAATCGTTCCAGAAGATAAATATAAGATTGGTAGTTATGCGCGTTGTGCACTGGAATATGTAATTGGATATAGTATTTACTGAATAGTTCTTCGTTTGACATCTTACTTAGAGTATAGCGTCTCCGTAATTGTGTGCCAAACACAAGACTGAGTAGTTCAATGAGAGATAGGTCGGTTGGTTCGTTTTGAGCGTAGACTGATGATATGGTGGACTATCCTGTACAATAGGTAAAACTCCCACAGTCTCCTCATACGGATCGTCTGGTGGCCAGGTATACTTAAACGCCGCCCACTCCTTATCAACTTCAATACTGTCCAGGAAAGACCGCAGGAAGTTTTTCCTTCTCATTATGGATGATTCTGCGAGAAGTGTTCTCATACTGGTGACATACTCTCTAACGAGTTCCGGACTCCCGAGTTCTATGGTCCGGTATTTTAAGTTTTCCTGTACCTCAACCTTAGCTATCTCAAGTTCCGCTTTTTTATCGAACAGAGTCTTTATCCTGGGGGCTAGTTCTCCGCCACTAAACTTCCCGGTTTCCAGCGCATCGTAAAGCTTATCCAGTCTAGTCTCTACGTCCTGTATCTCGGATTGGATGATCTCCAATCTCCCGCTTTCATCTTTGCATTTCTCAGCCATGTGTTCATTGGTCAACCTGACCAGGTCTTCTATATTTTCCTCTGTCAAAATATGTTCATTGAGTTGGTTGATAACAAACTGTTCCATTTTTTCCTTTGGAAGAAGACGAGTCGTGCATAAACCTCGACCCCGCCTTCGGGCATTACCACACATATAATAGAAAAACTGACCGGATTTAACGGCATGCCCTATCATGGCAGCCCCACAGTTTTTACAGCGAAGCAGACCGCTGAGAATATACTCGCTATGAATCACCCGCGGATGGGTAACCTTTGGCGCCCTGGCATTCAATTTCTTCTGCACTTTTTCGAATGTCTCGTCATCTATGATGGCAGGAAAAGCATTTTCAACACGGATAGCCGGTTGTCGGGTACTTCCGTTATGGCTCCTTACACGTTCCCCCCAAATTAGTGTACCTCTATAAACCTCATTCTTCAGAACTGTATGTACGGCTGTCTTGCTCCACTTCTTATTTCTCCGAGTGGTCAATCCATCAGCGTTCAAGCTCTGGGTAATTTCTAACATGCCTTTTCCGGAAGAGGATTCTCTAAACATCCTTTCCACCACCGGTGCGGTTGTTGGATCAGGCTCAAGCTTAACCCTCTGAACACTCCCATCCTGGACTTTAACTCTGACATAACCGTAGGGAACAGGACCGCCTGAGAAAAACCCTCGTGAAGCACTTTCTCTCATTCCTCTAGTCACATCCTGTGACAGGTTAGCCGAATAAAACTCATCAAGTACCTCAATAATCCCCTCAAGGAGTCTTCCGGATGGAGTATCTTCTAGAGGCTCGTTAATTGAGATAACCTGGATACCCTGTTTTCTGAGTAAAGACTTATAGATAATCGAGTCTTCTCTATTCCGGGCGAATCTTGAGAGTTTCCAGACTAATATTGCTTCGAATTGCCGTGGTTTCTGACGGGCGGCTACAATCATCTGTTTAAAGCCTGGACGGTCAATGGACCTCCCGCTTTCCGCTTCGTCGACATACTCCTTTACCACCGCAAATCCGTTATTGGAAGCGTAATTTCTCAAGGCTTTAACCTGAGCGGAGATAGACAGGTCTACGTCTTGTCTTTCCGAAGACACCCTTGCATATATAGCTACTTTTTTATACTCTGCACTCATCTCAACCTCCAATCGATCTCCAGATACAATTACGGGAATCGAGGCACATTTTTTCAGCCGGACATGAAATGTCTGCATTGACTCGAACAGGCTCTATAGTATCTACCTGCATCGAAATCATATTAAATTCATCGGCTGGCACCGCCAGTACTATCACCCGGTAAGGTTCATTCTCTGCGGATAAAAGAGGACGGACCAGGATGGCTGGTGCGTCCTGAACAAAGGTACTTCTCCAGAGCAAGGGACGACCGGTTTTCACTGCAGCACATACCAGCGAGCCATGTCTGGCACGACTTTTTCGAGTGGGTACCGTTTGTAAACCGCAAAGGTCCTTAACCCGTCTGGCTCGTGGTGTTTTTACCACCACCGTAGCCATGAAATCCTGTATTTTGGTAGCAGTTGCATTGCCGTCATGTTGACACTCGTAAAGCATCCCTACAAACTGCGTATCCGCAAAATGCTGGCCCAGGGCAATAAGCAAACACTGGTGCGAGAGTTCCAGATCTTCACCCAGTTTCACCAGGTCGCAACCGGTATCGCTGGCCTTGGCTGCGAAGAAATCGGGGGGTATCAGGACGGAAGCGGCAAACCGGTCGGCTGCCCGGCATAGTTGAAGGTCATTCAGGGAATTAATGTCCTTTTTAAGCACGCTAATGTTCTTATGCAGGATCTCGAACAGCTCGTGATATATCGTGAATTTTCGTGTCGCTCTCTTCTCTTTTAATGAGTAATGGATATGCCATTTCCCATTGGCACTCATGTTAGTGCCACCACTTTCAAGGTACTCAACGGCGTGTATTCTAATACCGAAAGAACGAACCAGGTCTATTGTTTTCGACAGACTCGGTGTTCTTTTAATTCCGGTGTAATCTCTGAAAATTGTACCAAGTCTTACGGGATCACTGGCATATCTGCTGTCTTCGTAATTGATAATATAATCGCAAAGGTCATTCAATCTGTTCGGTGAAGTCATCCTGTCTCCTAAATCGAGAGTATTTTTTTCCCGGTTAGTATTTCGTAGGTTATGACAATGCCTCGCTTTCCTTTCATATTCAGTTCTTCTCCCCTGATACGCGTCCCCAGCTTGTAGTCCGGATCAGCAAGAACATACTGGAAAGCAGCCTCAATTCTTTCTTCCTCGGTAGCGGTAACCTCCGGTTCGTCAAGGTATCCAGCCCTGAGAAGTAATTCCCTCACCGTGATAT
Organism: Dehalococcoidales bacterium; assembly: GCA_016926695.1. The sequence goes on from JAFGOB010000027.1 coordinate 11,051, forward strand.
TGTAAGCTTTGGCCAGCTTCTTCAGGATATCCGGACTGGGAGCCGGCCTATCACCCTTCTCCATTTGGGCTATATAGGCATTGGAGACACCACTTACTCTCTCGGCTTCCCGAAGAGACATACGCTGCTTCTCCCGCAGACTTCTAAGAAAGTTGCCAAAATTTGTCTCATCCATAATCCACCTCCCGGTAGATTTCACCGTCTTTCTTTTTATGTGATCGGAGTATAACACACACTGCAAAGTATTGCAAGCACTTTTTTGTACAATAGTCAAGAAACGCTTGACAAAGGCTCAATACTGTCTTATTATGATGACACTATGCAAGTAATCGAGTCCACTCTTTCAGAGCTTTTTAAGTACAATACTGAGATTCTGAAAGTATGTCAGAGTTTGGATTGGGGCAAAATTGAAATTGCAGTCAAGGACGGAAAACCGGTAATGGTAACCGTGAAGAGAGATATCAAACTGAGTTAACGTACATAACGCCGAATCGAAAACGATAGGCGCTTTGGGCAGCAATGCCCGGGGCGCCTTTTTGTTTTGCCAAACAAATATATCCAGGAGAGAACAATGCCAATAAAGGTCAAACTTAACCAGGAAGCCGTTCTAAAAGCCATAGCCAGGAGAAATATGTCTCAAAACATGCTGGCTGTCAGGGCAGGTATCAGCAGCGGCTACATCTCTCAGATCTTATGCGGGACAAGAAATCCTTCCCCTATTGTGCGACAGAAGCTACAGGACGTTCTGGAACCCCTCACCTTCGACGACATATTCATCATTGAGGAAAACGGCAATGGCGCAAAAAGTCGATAAACGCGAAGAAGGATTACGAGAGCTAGCAGCCATGATAGCCGAAGCCTATTACCGTCGCATAACCGGTGAAATAACCACTCCGTTAAAAGACCCGGATATTGAAAACCGCGATACCATCGATGAGAGCGAAATCATCAAAGGAAGAGAGCCAGCCGATACACCGACCGGATGGGCTTACACAGAGTATGTCCGGGTAGAAAACTTCGTCAGAAATAAAAAGAGAAAAGGAGACTAATATGCTACCTACAAAGAGAACTTGGGGCACCGTAAGTTTGCTTAGACTTGGGGAGATAAAGCTGGGAACGAAGGAAACGAAGGAAGATGGTATTTATTTCACTCCATCTGACTATTTCATCTGCCCCGATGAAGTAAAAAGGGTCTTCGGTGAAAAACCTACAAAACTCCGCATCATGTTTCCCACCGAAGACACCAACCAGTTGATCAAACATCACTATAAATTGTACTCAAAGTTCGGAAATCTACTCTGTCGTGGTGATGGTGAAACGTCATTGGGGCTAACCGAAATGGTCGATCAAGAAAGCAGGTCAAATCAAGACCTAGACTTTAGATTAGTGGAGGAATCATGCGATCCAAACAGATGTTCCTGCTTTCTTCAAGGCTACTGCGCTCCGGTGATGAGTCTCCAGTTTCTCCTTCCTGATATTTCCGATTTCGGTGTTTACCAGCTGAATACCGGCTCGGTTCGATCTATGAACAATATCCTTGATTTTCTCGGACAAATGCAAGGAAAGGGGCAATTGATATCGCTCGTTCCATTGTCGCTGGAATTGAGAGAGGAGAACATGCCGGGCTTACTTAATCCACTGTATGTCTTGCACATCGTTTGGTCAGATTCTACTGTAAAAAAACAACCATCAACGTGGTTACGTCGGGGTATGTCGTTGATGCTACCGTTATCTGGAAATGAACCCCCTGATGATATCTTCCCGCAAAAACCGAGTAACATCGGTAAGATAACGCGGCAAGATATCAACATTGAAGAGACTCTCCTGGAACTCTGGGCGAAGATAAAGAAAAGGTTTAATGACATAGAAATCCGGAATGACCAAGTAGCCAGTTGGTTTAGCAAGATCCATCATCTAGAAGTCGGTCTTATTGACTTTGAACCACCAAAGCCACCGTCGAAATTTTCTGTCGAAATTCTGTCTGACTTTCTGCAATCCATAGACCGTAATACCGTCCGATAAAAGATGCACGGAGGATACCATGTCTCAGGAATATAATTCCACGATCGCCTTTTCTACAGCCTCTTCGGCTTTGCTAACCGAGCACCAACGTCATCTCCGAGAAGGTAGTGGTATTAAGGAAGAGGTTATCAGAGAAAGAGGATATCGGAGTATATTAGCTAAGCCGGATCTTGAAAAACTTGGATTCGTTACTTCCCAATTACGCGTACCGGGGATACTCATCCCCCTGTGGTCGGTTGACGGTCAGGAGGTAGGATACCAGTTCCGTCCCAACCATCCCAGGACTGGCAGCCGTGGTAGACCGATAAAATACGAATCTCCTAAAGGATCTTCAAATCGTCTGGACTGTCCTCCTCGTTGTCAAAACATGCTGGGTAACCCTCAAGTGCCGTTATGGATCACCGAAGGCTCCAAGAAAGCTGATGCCCTCGCATCCAATGGCGCCTGCGCTGTTTCGGTTTCCGGCGTCTGGGGATTTAAAGGTAAAAATCAGTTTGGTGGTATAACCTTCCTTGCCGATTGGGACTATATTGCTGTACGAAACCGGACGGTTTACCTCGCTTTTGATTCTGATATTGTCTCCAAAGACCCAGTCAGGAAAGCCCTTGAGCATATCGCTGAACACCTGAAGCGTAAAGGAGCATTAATAAAAATCATCCAGTTACCCCAGCTTGAAGGCCAGGATAAAACAGGTGTTGATGATTATCTCCTGCGATACAGCATTGAAGATGTTGAAAAACTGGCTGAAGAGTTCAAACCGGAAGAAAAAGAAGATAGAGAACGTTATGTCTCGGGTTTTGTCTTACCCGATGGGACAATTGGAGAGATGGTGACTACCGATGATGAAAGATTCTTTATTATCGGTTTTAACGGTTCGGTGCGAAAAGCCTCCCAGCACAACACGGGAAAAGTTACTTATCTTCCTACCCTTGACGGACTGGTTGGTGAAGTCGTCCATTTTGCCAGGACAGCCACTCCGTACCAATCGCAAGCAACGCTATTCAGGGAAATTAAAGCTTTCATCCATACCTACCTTGAACTACCGGCAGATTTCGAAGAGATATCAGCACTCTACGTATTATTGACCTGGGTTTATGAATTTGCACCGTCAATACCTTATTTACGAGTCATCGGTGATTGGGGTACCGGTAAGACAAGGTTTCTACAGGTGGTTGGCGCCGTCTGTTTCCGACCGATATTTGCTTCAGGAGCAACCACGCCTGCGCCAATCTTCCGGATACTGGAGCAGTTTCGAGGTACGCTGGTACTGGATGAAGCTGATTTCAAAGACTCGTCTGCCTGGATGGAGATGGTCAAGCTGTTAAACAACGGTTACCGTCCCGGTATGCCGGTACTGAGAGCTGACAAAGAGAATGGCAAGTGGTATCCGAGGAGTTACCAGGTATTCGGTCCAAAACTTATCTCAACCCGGTTTAGTTTCAAGGATGAAGCATTAGAGAGTAGGTGTCTCACTTCAGAGATGCTGCCGCTTACCCGAGACGATATACCACGAATTCTCCCTCCCAGATTTGATACTGAGGTAGCTGACCTGAGATCTAAACTACTTTCGTTCCGTTTAGCCAACCTTTTCAGGCTGAAAGGAAAAACCTTTGGTAATGAACTCCTCGAACCAAATCTTCAGCCAAGACTCCAGGAGATCCTTATTCCTCTTAAAGCGATGCTCAATGGGGACGGAAGTATGGTAGAAGCCCTGGCCGGTTTTGTTCACCGGCTTCAGGATTCTCTCTTCTCAAAAAGACAGGAAAGCAATGCTGGAAGAGTGCTGTCAGCAATTATCGAGCTTCATAAAGAAGGCGAAGAGATTTCAAGTAAGACGATTGCTGAAAAAGCCAATCAGATGGATGAAGAAGCAACTCCGCTTGTTGCGGAAAAAATAGGCTGGCAAACAAAGAAACTCGGTTTGGAGAAAACGAGGATACCGGGATGCGGACGAAGAGTTATTTTATGGGATGAAGAAAAAATGAAGCACCTGGCGATTCGTTATGGTCTTTCAATAGATTTCTCCCCATCTCCAAATAAACCTTCACAACCTTCACAACCTTCACAACCAGGCGTGGAGTCATGCTGTGAAGGTTTCCGTGAAGGTTTACCCGTCGAAAAAAAACCTTCACAGGATTTTGAGACTAACTGTGAAGGTTGTGACAGTAGTGAAGGTTTTTACAGGGATACGGAAGAAAAAATAGGGATGAGTATTAATGAAGCTCTTGAGATATGGACGAAAGAAGGAAAATCTGTCATTCACCTTGGTCCGGGAGAAAACTGCTTTAACCTTGAGAAAGTACTCAACTTCGGTCGACCTAACGAAAGACACCTGGAAGTAATCAGAGATTGGCTGGGGGAAAAGCGGAAATGAGAAAGGCAATACGAAGAACACTTTATGAATGCTTCCATGCCCGGGTGAAAGGTGATCGTATCTATTGTGATAAAGGGCATTGGTTTCTTAAGAAATCTGAGGACGGAAGTATTGGAATCGGTCGCTTATCTTCAGGTAAGCAGCTGGGATTTCAGGTTTGCCAGGATTGTCCTGACTTCGAAGAGATGGGACCACCGGTTTCCTCGGAAGATAGAGGTTGGGTAAATACAGAAAAGTAGGAAAGAAATGGAAGATGATTTTATAAAATTGCTTCGGGAGCAGGAAAGAATCTTAGGCGAAATGCAATCGCACATTCACCGTTGGATGGATGAGTTTCTCCGCGACGCATTCAACCCGGAAAGTTTTCTCCAAATGGTTGTCGGTATGGGGCTGGACCTGTCGCGGATCCCTGACATGGTTGGCCGACAGGGCGGTTTCGATCCGTACCGGGTGCTGGGGATGGAGAAGACAGCCACCGACGAGGAAGTAAAAAAAAGGTATCGAGAGCTGCTGAGAAAGCTACATCCTGACACAGCTGGCGTCAACGGTACCGATTTTTTACTTCAAATGTTAGTTGCCTCTTATCAACAGATAGCTAAAGAGAGGGAGTGGATCTAACGGAATGATTAGAACGATCCGCAGATAAAAATTATTTAGTAGAAACTGGGAGGTGATATGGAAGTAACAAGATGGTGGCCGCAACAGGTATTTGATCGGACTCGCCTTATCGAGAATGATACCTGCGATATTTGTGGGTATGAAAAAGTGGTTGTTGTATCCTTTTCCCCTTTTTGGGATGAGAAGATGGAATTCTCTCACCAGTACTGCCAATCCTGTCTTTATCAGGGTCTTGAGCGAATGAAAGTGAATAGCAACGAGACAACAGACCAGATACGCCAACGACAGCAAGAAACGGAAAAAGAAGGGCACAATCGACTCGCTTCATATCGACTGGCTGATATTCCAAAGGATAACGCCTTGCCTGTATGCCTGGAAATATCCCGGTTCAACAATAAGGGAGAAGGTATGGTACCAGTAAGCAACGAAAAGGCTGAAATCAGACTATTTGCTCGCGGTGGTAGTGTCTGCTTCGAAGTTTATCGAGGTGGATTGGAATTTCTAGGATTATTTCTAACTCCAGCTCAAGCCGAACGTCTCGTCAAGCGTTTGGAAAACCAGCTTAAAACGGGCAATCGAGACCTGCATTTTGGAGTGATTATACCCTGGTCGCAAAATGTGAATGTCAGTATTGGGGTTTCATGGAAGCACGGACTGACGATGCAACTCCATACTTACGAAAAGATCAATCGTACTTACGAATTTAAGGTCACTTCTGCCATCTACTGGAAACTTGACTTTGTGGCTGGTGAAGCCCGAGTCGAATGGGAAACAGAGAATCGTCCGAAAATAATCCATGCGGATGAGTTGGATAGAATAAAGACCGCACAATTCAGAGAGCACTGGATAGACTAGGAGGTTATTCATGAAGGAGGGAGACATCGATTTACTTACTGAGATTGCTCATTTTGAGGATACTCACGACATGGAGAAAGAGTTCCGGAATGGTTGGTGTTGGCGGCATGTCCGCATCTGGCCTGCCACTCTGAGCCGTCTTTTCAAGGACGGCTACCTGGATAACGTGTTCCGCTCCAACTCCTACACCGGATACCGGTTGAGTGAACTCGGAAAAGAAGTAGCCATAAGACTATCCGAAAACAATGATGAAACAGGTGGTTTCGAAATTAATCCATCGTTAGAAATCGACGATAGTATTTTCAACGATATTATCGGTCATGAAGATGAGAAAGAGCTTCTGACTGCCTGTCTCCTTACAGAAAAACCAGTTCACGTACTATTAGCTGGACCACCAGCTCTGGCTAAAAGCCTTTTCCTGTGGGATATCGAGAGGGTAGCAGGAGAAAACGCTATCTGGCTGGTCGGATCCGCAACATCCAAAGCAGGTCTCTGGGACGTAGTGGCTGAGCGACAGCCACAGGTACTGTTAATCGACGAACTCGACAAAATGAACGCTGTGGACACAGCCGCTTTGCTTTCGATGATGGAAGGAGGGCGACTGGTTCGAGCCAAGCGCGGAAGAGAATTAAACCTCTCTAACCAGCTACGCGTGGTGGCTGCGTCCAATCGTTTTGAGAAACTTTCACCAGAATTAAAGTCCAGGTTTGCCATAAGAAAACTTAAAGCATACAACCGGCGTGATTTCTTAGCGGTGGTAAAGGGAGTGCTGGTTACCCATGAAGGAGTGGACGAAAAACAGGCTGATGAAATAGCGAGAGGGTTAGATGGAATCAGCCAGGATGTCAGGGACGCGGTACGAGTAGCCAGGTTGGCTCCAAGGCTTGGAATACAGAATGCGATCAGGCTGATTATTGGAGGTGATGAAACTGAAAAATGAACGGTTAGACAAATTCGACGGGGTGACCGGTGGGTATGGAAATCAGCCTCGGAACAAGGCGTTCTACCCGTGGTTGGCAACCAACCATTTAGCTTCGAGAGAACGACCACTGGTTGGAACTCACAGGCTTGATGGTGAAATCGATAATTAACCGGTTAGCTTCGGTGGTTGAAAGGAGAAAAAATGGATGACGACTTTTTACAGCAGGTAAAGGAATTACATGAAAAAGGATTATCTCAACGAGATATCGCGGAACGATTGGGGGTCAAACGGAACCGGATACAATCAGCCCTTAAGAAGCTATATCCACCTGAAGACAGCAAAGACCTGGTGCCGGTTGACCAGGTCCGGGCTATTATCCAGGAGGAGTTTAAGAAAGTCCGAGAGGAAGACAATGAAAACGAAGGGCGATTTCCCATGGTACGGAAGTGGGGCGGTGGTATGGAGACAATTGCCTCAGAAGCCATCCTCAAGCAGTACATGAGAGGAAGTCCGGAAGAAGAACTTGAGTTAAGAGCGATCATGAAGTTTCGAGCGGCCATGCTCATGGTAATGGACCTGGTTAACATCCAGAAGGGTAACGCAGAAGCTGATGCCGAGAGAATGATGCCGATCCTCAGGCTGATGAAAGAAACCAGGGAAGAACAGGATGCCGCCGCGGCCAGAGCCAGGTCATCAAGTGAGGAAATCGCCGACCGGGCAGCTCATCAGACCGCCTCTGAAATTTATGAGATAGTATCCCAGAACACCTCCAGGATAAACGACTCGATCAACCAGATCCGGCAGGTGCTGGGCGAAAAGGACGATAATCCTTTCGCCCAGTTTGTCACTTCGGTCAACTCAATGCAGCAGATGCTGCAGATGTTTGGGCTGGCTACACCTGGCATGGCGGGATTACAGAGTGGCGGCCAGGCAGACCAGTGGCAGCCGCTGCCAATCACCCGTAAGAAAAAGGAATAGAAAGGAGAAAGTAACATGCTAGACCAGTTTCAACAGATGTTCGAGAGTCCCCAGGCTCGTGAGATGGTGTTCAAGATGATAGCCCAGCAGGTTGCCCAGGCGCCTCCGGAGCGGAGAGAAGCTCTTTCCCGAGTAACGGTTACTCTCGAAAGGACGTCAAGGGGATTGCATCTCGATGTCAGTCCTTCCGATGATGCTGATATCGAGGAAGTGATAAAGAACGCCATCGATGGCTGGACCGAGATGGTGGCTAAAGGCTTTCAGTCAATGGGATTCCAGGTGGAGATAGTCGAGTGATGTATCCTGCTACCAATCCATATCAAGCCGCGTGGGATATTTACTATCCACTGAGAGTTGTCCTTTTTATAGGACTTCTTTCTATCGGCTATATACTGAGCCGTCAGGAACTTGCAGACACCGGTAGCAAGAATTTCCCGCAAATGGATCCCGGAGAAATTGATTCTTTCGGTGTTTTACCATGGCAGAGGACAGCTTCCCGAAAAGCGGTTGAAAGATATACTGATGCTCAGGACAGGAAGTGGCAGAGGTGGAACGAAGCCATGTTCGAGAGGAAAGATTGATGCCGATTAAGGTGAAACGAGGTCTCTTTAAAGTAGGAGAGTACAGCCTGGCGGTTATTCTACCGAAAGCGTGGGTTGACTACTTCGAGCTCAAGCCGGGTGACACGGTAGAAATCATTGCCAATGACCACTTGACCATCCGGATTGATGAGGAGGTGTTGGAGAAAGACCATGATGACTCGAACTAAAGTATGAACGTACGTAAAATCTTGACAGACTGAGGGTGTGGAATTACTCTTGAACTGTAAGCCCTGAGAGTATAACCGGTGAAGACTGGCTCTCAGGGCTTTTTTCATCGGTAGCTCTCGGGCTTACACCAAAAGGGGTTAGCAACCTGGAACCGGGAGGGGTTCAGGCTAACCCCTTTTTCCTTTCCAGGCCAGGTTGCACCACCCTCTTAATAATCCCGGCCGCGACCGGGTAAAGACAAATAAGGAGGTGCCCATATGGGTAAATACGCAAGCTGGGCCGAGTTCGAGAGAAACGTTCCCACCACCTACGAACAGAGAGCTACTCCCGAAGCTTACCGCACCGGTATGAACGGCATTGCCCCTACCGGAATGACCGTTAAAGAAGGGCGCGTCAACCACTACCGCGACGGTGTTCATGGCAAGGGTGAAGATGTAGTCGACGGCTACAAGCGCGCCATGTTCGAGTAGTTACTTAATACCTGGTGTAATTCCGGGTACCACCTTGAAACGGTTTGTCGCCGTCGCGGCGGCGGTAAATCGATAACTTACCCGAGAAAACACCATGTTTAAGCAACACCTGGCTCCAATTACTTACAAGGAGGACACAAGGAAAGATGTTCAAAGCACAACAGGTAACCGGACCGGTAGCGCCCGGGCAATACGGCCCCATGCAGGTAAGCGGTCCCTCTGCTTACTACCCGACACAGACTACTGATCCCACCGGGGGAATATTCACCGCCATGATGCCGATAATCATGATGGTGATGATGATGGCTATGATCATGCCGATGATGAAGGGCGTTACCGCCAAAGAGTAAATAATAAACCGATCCTATTAAGGAGGAAAGAATCGATGTTTGAAACACAGCAATTTTCCGGACAGCAAGTAAGGCCTCAGCAGTACCAGTACGGTACGGTATCGGGTTACTACCCGCAACAGACCGACCAGATGACCAGCATGTTCTCGGCGATGATGCCGATGATCATGATGGTAATGATGATGGCTATCCTGATGCCTATGATGAAGGGCGTAACCGGCTCCAGTAAGTCCTAGCCGGAGGTGAAATCTTAAAGGAGGATAAAATCTTATGACTGAAAAAATCCAGGCACAGCAGTATCCCGGCTATCCGGGGACACGGCCTCCCAAGGGATGGGTACCTCCGCTGGACGCAGTACTCTCACTCCAGGGTGTCTTCGATAACGAAAATGGCTACTGGGTAGGTTTCCCGCTGCAGGCACTTTCCGAGCAGCTGGTTCTGGCGGAGAAACAGCATGCCCTGGACAGGATCGATCCCAGGAACGGCTTTGTCAGTATTACTGTACCCATCGGTACCGCTGTCGGCGCCCAGATAACCGGTGAGATCGAGGTACCAGAAAATGAGATATGGTACCTGAGAAACCACGAGATCCGCGTTCATCATCAGGCGGCTCTGACTGCCGGAGACTTATTTTGTAACTTCCGTGTCTCCCGTTTTCCGAGTAACGATGACGTGGACAAGATGTATTACCACAGCGGTGACCGACTCGTCGCTACCCAGGCGCTGATTGCCGGGGGTGATGTCGTTGACCATGACTGGATATTTGTCGGAGCCTATTGGGACGGTGCTTCAGAAATAAAGGTTTACCGGGATGTCGTCAGAGACTTTGCCGATCCCGATGAGCTGGGCACTGCTTTGAGGCTCATCGGAGGAGACAAACTGACCCTGGTAGCTACGGGAGAAACAGCGGCTATTACCGGCGGTGCTGTTACGGTCGACCTGACGGTGTGGGGACTCAGGGGCAAGAGACTGGTCGAATAGGTATAGGGAGGTGAATCATGCCCTATACCTTCGTACCGCCGGGTTATAAGGCTGTCCTGATCGGGCAGGCTTCAGTAATAGAGGACCTGGGCACCTTTACTCCGCTTGAAGAAAGTGCGGAAGAAGGTGCCCTCGTCTTGATGAAGCTTGAATTCACCGAGGATCTTATTAAAGAAAGATTGAAAGAACTTGAGCTAGCCTGTCGAGATGCCGGTATCGAATCCTGGCCAGGTAGTGAATTCTATGTTTATGCTGATGAACCTTCATCGACCGTCTATCTTGTCTGGCAGAAAGGTTTAGCCTGGCTGCCGATTATCCTGGGGATCCTGGCAACGGTGATATTGCCTCCACTTCTCACTGCCGGTATCTGGTTTATACTGCCTGATTCCCTGAAAAGTCTCATTTCCACTCTGATTAACATGGGAATGATGCTGCTCGTGATGTGGCTGATGATGAGTGTGATGAAACCGATGTTGAAGTCAGATAACAAGGCACCGAAACAAATAGAGGAACGATCCAATGAATGAGTTTCAACCACAGCAAGTTTACGGTTATAACTCACTTACCTATCAACCTCAGTTCCTGCAGACGGCGGTCAGTGGAATCATCGGTATTGCCATGGTAATTGCAGTTGGAGCCTGGGCGTTTTCTATTGCCAGGAAAGCGTTTAAGGGAGAGGAGGTTGAGTTTCCATTATGAGCCCACAAATTTTAGCGACAGCCGGCAACCTGGGAGATATTTTCTGGGATCTCGCTCCGTCGATTGTTTATTCACCAGGTTTCGACCTTGGCTGTCAGATCTACGTGGCTAATCCCACCGATATTGAAAAAGAGTATGCCCTTATAGCCCGTCTCTCCCGTGACACTGTGGTGCTAAGTGAGGAAGCCCTGCCAGTGTTTGGTTACACCTGGTTTAAGGTTGACCCGGGAGACTTTATTACGCTGAAGGGATCTCTCCGCTTCGCTGAGTCTAATGCCGAATTAACGGTCTCACTCGTTGAACGGGAGAGCGAAGAGGTAACCGATACCGTAGCCACCATTCTGATAGCGCCAACGACTGCTTCCCTGCCACCAGCCTGGCCGATAACGTCAACAACCACTACTACCACCGACTCAATGTCGCTGATGGCGCCGCTGTTAATGATGGCTACGCTGGGAATGGTGATAGTCTCTACATCCAAATATGAGGAGCAGGATAGAGAACTGACTGCCAAATAGGAGAGAAGAATGCCAGGCGGGTTTTACATAGAAGGGAAAAAGGAGAAGATCGACATATCGGTTCTGGTAGCTGCGGTCGCTGAACTGGAAGCTAAGTTCAACAGTCTCATTTTCGACTCTCCGATCGAATCTACCGTTGTGATGGACGGCACCGAACAGGTGCTTGTTGAGCAGACCGATGGTGTCAGCTCTTTGCTTGAAGGCTACGTTGATATGAGTAACATGACTGGAGGCGACATCATCGTTATCCGCCAGTATATGAAGATCAAAACCGGTGGAGACTATGTGAAGTACGCCGAAGAGACATACACCGGTGCCCAACCTACTCCCCTGGTTTATATATCAGCAAAACCAGCCAATATCGCTGTTAAGGTGACTGCTGAGCAGACCGCCGGGGTGCACCGGTCCCTGGATTGTCAATTCAGCCGGCGGAGGGAAGCGTAATCTAAAGGATGAGAGAGAAAAGCCAGCACTCAAGTGAAAAGCCACTCTCAATAACTCACGTTTACCTATATCAATATTTCGTATTACAAAAGGAGGAACACAAAATGCCAGATTTCCCAAGAACACAGTCAGCTACTCCAGCTGAGGTATGGGCCTATAGCTCAAGGGCACTGACTGAGAAGACTGGCTTCGAAATCTCAGGGGCGAAAACTACGCTCGATGACCTGAATGACCTGGCGCAGGCGGATGTTCTCTCGGATGCGACACCATTCGCCGGGGGAGACGTCGCAGCGGTTAAAGCGAGAGCGGATGTTGTCCCAGCATTTGAGGCACCGGTCGAGGCATCCATTGTGATGGACGGTACCGATATGACACTGGTGGAGAAGACCGACGATAAAATGGGTCTACTCGAGGGATATATCGACCTTTCTGCTATGGCTTTGGGCGACACCATCGTGATCCGCCAGTACATGAAGGTCAAAACCGGCGGCAATTACGTGCAGTACAACGAAGATACCTATTCCGATGTGCAGTCCAGCCCTCTGCTTCACGTCGTTACCAAAGCGGTCAAGACTTCTATCATGGTGACCGCGGAGCAGACTGCTGGAGTAAACCGGACCCTCGATGTCCAGTTCTTCAGAAGTAAGGAAGCCTAGCTCCGGTTAGAGGAGTGAGGTATTGCCTATAACAAGAAACAGGAGGTATCTGTAGATGCCAGATTTTCCCAGAGCAGGTGGTGTGACCAAGCTCTCCGAGCTGGAGATAGATACAGAAAAAGACTGGGGAGGCTATAGAGTTCGGTACCTGGGTGCTCCTCTTGGAGATGAGGATGCTGCCCGGAGGATCGACCTGCCCAGGATCACTGCCCTGGAGTTTATCTTTAGCGGTGGTGAGGATCCCCTCGTCGGCGGTGAGTTTGTAATTATGCACATGCCGTTTGCCGGCACCATTAAGAGTCTGACCATGCTGGCAGACGATTCACCCACGTCAACTACAATCGATCTTTATAAGTGTGCCTTGAGCGGATACCCTGGTGACCTTGCCTCTATAGTCGGCGGAACACCTCCCGAGCTGGCTGGTGCTCCCAGCATGGAAGACACTGTATTGAGTGGTTGGGACACCACGCTGGCAGAGGGCGACGTCATAGTGTGCAGCATCGATACCACCGATAGCATCGTCACACTGAGTGTCATCCTGAAAATAGAGAGGTAATAGCATGAGGAGGATATATAAATGCCGTACCAGTGCGTTATCAAGATCGATCCGGGTACGATGACCGAAGTCGAAAGGTGGACAGGAGCAGAAGGGCAGGTCCTGGATGTAAATGGCACCATGGGCTTGTTCGCCGGCCTGGATACACCTCACATTGTGAATATTGACGTTAATACTATGACCGAGGACAACCGGTGGACCGGCTTGGCTGGTGAGATACCGCAAAAGCTGGCGCTGAGGCTAGTTGGAGGTTAAATGACAGTTTATGCTGGTTTGAAGACCACTCCCAGTCAGGTAATCGAGATTGATACACCTGGAATGACAGAGGCAGGCAGGTGGATTGGTGAAGCAGGAGACATAGAAGTTTCGGCATTTGGGAATTATGGTGTATACAACCACGTCGCTCCCGATGTTACTCCGAGTAAGATAATTCCCCTCAGAGACCTTAAGTTGATTCAAAGGCAAACATTGAGTGCCGGGGAGGGGGAGGTTCGAGCATCTACCTATATTGAGTCCTATATCGATAACTATCTTTATCTTGCGCCGGACACCGGCTCTGATCCATGTATCGTCAAGAAGGTAGAGCCACTCACCCTGGTGGAAGAATCCAGGTGGACTGGCGGTGTTGGCGACGGGAATGTAGTTTGCTTGATGGCATTCGAATTCTCAGGAGTCACACGGCTTTATGCCGGTCTTGATTCCGGGGCAGTGGTTAAGATTGATCCTTCCACCATGTCTGAAGTGGACAGGTGGGCTGGTACAGGAGCAGTCAACGCCTTGTCGGATCATTCAAATCCGTGGTTGTTTGCAGGCTTAAGTACAGGTGATGTTGTCCGAATCAATCCAGATTCAATGGTTGAATCATCACGATACAGTGGTATTTCTTCAGTCCTTTCTCTAGCGCCCAGCAGGACAGGAGGTTATGTATTTGCCGGACTGAGTTCCGGTCTGGTCCTCCAAATCTTTGTCAACACGATGGCTCTCCAGTTGACCTGGAATGGCGGAGCTGCAATTAACGCAATGTGTAACGCCAGCGGCCTTTGTGTTGGTCTTAATAGTACGCCGGCAGCCGTAGTGAAACTCGATGAAAGTACCATGGCGGAATTGTACCGGTGGACGGGTGGTGCTGGCGACAGCAATGTCCGCTGCATCTTAAAGCCTGGTGCTATTCCCCCTATCTATGTTGGTCTTGAATCTAAGACTGTTGTCTCCCTCTACACCCTGGGTGAAATGACCGAGTTGAATAGATGGACGGGAGGTCCTGGTGATGCAGCGGTACTTTCATTGACACAGCGTGGAACCGCCAGCATCTCTGACCATGTCTGGGCGGGGCTGGATCTAAATCCTGGAGTCATGGTACCGCTTAGCGCCACAAATCTGAATGAAGCACAAATCTGGGAGAATGTCGATTCAGAACGAATACTCTCCCTGGTATCCCCTTTTCCGGGAAGTACCAGGGACGGCTATGTCGGTCTCGACAGGAGTCCTGGTGTAGCCATTCAGTTCAGTGATGACTATGGGTACCTTTGGGAGAAAACGAGATGGACTGGTGAGGCAGGCGATGGTCCTGTTTTATCTCTGGCAGAGTATGTATCAGCATATCTGGGTCTGCAAACAGGACAGGTTGTTAAGGTAGACCGGACTACCATGACCGAAGTGTCCAGGTGGGTTGGGACGGATCCCGTCGTGGCATTGGTAGCTACTTTTAACTATGTTTATGCTGGTCTTGGTTCGATACCGGGTCAGGTGGTTGGGATTGCTGCTAATACGATGACTGAGGTAGGCAGGTGGACAGGAGCACCCGGGCAGATAGTTAACTCTCTGACGATGAGGTCCGGGTATTTATTTGCGGGTGGGGCTTCGGCTACGGGTGGGCCAGGTCCCGGTCCGAACGGTGTGATGAGGGGTTACGGAGTACTCATCCCATAGCGTTGCTTTTTGGCACAAGGATATAGATAACAGCGTAGGAGAAGGAGAACAGAATGAGGTACACAATAATTTCAAAAGGGCTGACTTTGAACGAACTCGAAGACAAGGCTAAAAAAGCAGAAGCCAGAAACATAGTCCGGACAAAGCTCATTGGGCAGATCTTTTGTGACCTTACTGAGGAACAGGCTGACAATCTGGCTATTGTCCCCGGACTTGCTGTGAAGCAAATCAAGGAATACAGTGCCGACCAGGTTGAAACAACATTACCGCCGGTGGAAACGTTTTCAGATGTCTTCTACCTGCTAAGATCCTATTTCTTCCCGCCGTTGACGGGCATTGGTCTTACCGTGGCTGTTCTCGATAGTGGTGTCAGGAAATCACATCAATCTCTTCAAAGTAAGGTAGTCTACGAAGCCAATTTTACAGACTCTCCTTCGGTTGAAGACGTATTCGGACACGGTACACAGGTAGCCTTCGTTATTGCTGGTGGAGAGCACTCAATTGGTGAGAAAGCTGGTGTTTCACCAGAAGCTTCAATCCTCAATATCAAGGTAATCGGTGATGAGGGGATTGGCAGTGATGAAAGCATCATTCTCGGTATCGATGAAGTTTGCAACCTCGCGGAAGCTGCCAGGAGGCAGGGACTGTGGCCGACCGACGAAAAGTACCCGAATGTTATTAAGATGAGAGGTAACCAAAACTCATCTCAGGACGAGGTGTCTTGAACTCGATAATCAGGTCTCCTGAGCCATCAAGACGAGCTCGGTGAACCAGCGTGTCAATCATCTCCAGCTTATCGGCTTCTGTCAGGCGGTCATTCAGCCTGGATTTCATCATCGGGATATACTCCCGGGCCTGCTGGTAAACTTCGTCACCATTCCCAACTATCCTGAGGTCGGAGAGAAGACGGTTCTGTTCGACAATGTATTCCGCATCTTCATCGGTGATATCTTTGAGCTGGCGCTCAAGCTGCTCCTCGGTTATACTGCCTTTCCTTGCCCAGGAAATTACCCTATCTTTCTCAGCCGAGAAGTTAGCCCGTTTCGTGGTTACTTCTTTCAGACGCCGCTCAATGGTTTCTTTCTTGCCCTTCACACGGTTGATGTTAGCCAGCATGGCTGCTTCGAGACCTTCCTCCGATCCGACTACCTTCACAACACCACCCCAGAGCTGGTCTGCCACTCTATCATACTCCACGCTCTTTGGTAAACGGCAGGGCGCTGAATGAGGATACCGTATCATGCGGAAGCACATCAGCCGGGGCACTCCTCCCCAGCCGCTGGCGACATGGAACCTGGTACCGCATTCCTCGCACTCCAGCACGTGCTGGGTAATGTATGTCCTTTTCGTATTACGGGGACTTCGCACCTTATTCTGAGAGCGCCTTGCCTGAGCTGCTTCCCACGTTTCATCCGAGATGATTCGAGGCGCTGGTATGTGAATCCACTTATCCGGAGACTTTTGTTTCTTGTCGTGTCTCCCCACGTTGCGGAGACAGCGTCCGGCATAATACTCCTGGCAGACTAAATCGGAGACAGTCTTCTCCGCCCAGCCAAGTCGCGAGTCTAGCTTGGTTTGGACTCCTTCCGCGTTGAGTCTCTGGGATATCCGGTTCGGTGATATACCGTCGATATACCATTTAAAGATTTGCTCTACCCATTGGGCTTCGATCTTGTTAATTACCCATTGATGGGTTTCCAGGTCGTAATCATAGCCATACGCCGGTTTTACATGATGATGACCGGCCTTCATCTTAGCTTCTCTCCCCATGGTCGTCCTCTGGACGATGTTCTCAACCTCTATCCGGCCAAGGACCGCCCGGATTTCAAAGGTAGTGCGGTCGAATGGCTCTGCCACCGTTTCGATGGTTATATCTGATTCTTCAATGGCTTCCATGAGAGCCGAGCAGGGATAGATGCCTCTGGCCAGCCGGTCCGTCTTCCAGGCGATAATAACATCGAACACATCCTGCTTGGCTTCCTTGAGCATTTGCATAAAGCTGGGGCGTTTCCTGGTGGTGCCACTGCCGATATCCTGATACGTAGCTGAGAGACTGTAACCCTTTTCCTGGCAATATTCGCGGCAGAGCCGCTCCTGCTCGGTAAGGCTTGTTTTATCATCCTCGGCCTGCTCGGGTGTGGATACCCGGCTATAGATCACTGCTCTCTTGGTCATCACTTTCTCTCCCGGTAAGTATTTGGAACACTTTCTCCCAGGCTTCGTCTCCTGCAGATACAGGATCATCAGGTTTGACAAAAACTAACTCCGTGTTTCCCGCTGGCAAGCTCAGACCCCGTGTGAAGAATTTGCGGCAGGGTTCGAAGTAATCGAGTCGTTCCTCAAAATAGGCGTCAAGAGATTTTTGTGGCTCATCACCCAGCAGCCATTCTCCAAGGTCAGGCTTGCTGGTTGCCAGCTGACGCACTACCTCAGTATTGCCTATGTTCAGTAAGGCTGAAAGCTGCATTACACCTTCTCCACCGACGTGTTCCAGAAAAGACTCGACTCGCTTGCATGACGCTGCCTGAGGTCCGAGTCTACCTCCCCTGTTAATTGAGGTGAAAACATCCATAAACCATTTTCCCAGCTCATCCATAATAGTCTCCCTAACTGGTATTATCAACCTTGTATTTTTTGCCTTACAATCGGCCGTCCGCATCGACTGCATGTCGCCTGCTCCCAGCTTACATGCCACATGAGCGGCGCCCTGCAGTCCTGGTAAGGACAGGTTATGTTTTCCCACTCAAGTTCAGGCGCTTTTTCAGTTGGAGCCTTGACCTGTTTCCCTTCTAAAGGACGAAATTCGGCGTGCTCTACTCCTCTCAGGCGGATATCCCTGATCCTGTTTTCCAGGCTCTGGATAATCTGTTCTGGAGTGGCGTTAGGATTAATAATCGTGCCAGTGAAAGGGTCACAGATAACCTCAACATTGCCGGCATAACCAAACCGCTTTAACTCGTCAGGCCAGTATATACGGGGATACTTATCATTTGGGTCTATTTTAACGACTGGCATCTTACACCCTCTTATCCTATTTCGGACTATTTTAGGTTATAATCTTCATCCTGTCAAGCCTTTTAGACGGCTTTTAGTTCCCCAGGACGCCTTTTGCACAGTTCTTGCACTCACGCTTGCACAGCCACGCTTGCACTCCCACCGAATACCCTGTCCTATAGGAGGGGGGGAGGGGTCACCCTATAGGCTCGCTTTTTCCTTTATTTTTCACTGCCCCGGGTCACCCCTTAGGGGGATATTGTACAAGGCGTATTTTCTCCTCAGTGCAAAGCCCTCTGTTTTCCGGTTCGAGTGTATAGATAGATAGGTAGATTGAATAGTATTTGTAGAATAGATGGGCGGAGTGGACTGGGGGGTAAAACAACCGTCACAATTGATCTGAAGAAGGAGATGGCTGGTTTGCATATACGTCCCCCTTTTGGATTATAATCAAGAAAAACCGCTTGCCGGTACCTCTGGAAGTGAGGCATGGAGAAAAAGAAAACGCTGAAAATAGACCTCGACGAGCTCTGTGAAGCAATGGAGAACAGCTCCTTTGAGAATGACTATTTTCTCGATCTGGAGACGGGTGACATACTATTTATTTCTGAATACACGGATGAT
>JAFGOB010000028.1 GCA_016926695.1 Dehalococcoidales bacterium
AATGACGAGGGTTATTCCGGTTTCTGTAATTCGGTCATTCGAATTTGTTTCGGATTTCGTATTTAGTGCTTCGAATTTATGTTTCGTGGAAAAGGTGTATTATCGGGCGGGCGGGTCGGAGACCTCGCCCCTGCACACGGCTTTGCGCCGTCAATTCAATCGGTCCACTCATCACTCGAAACTCGAAACTGAAGTGGTGAGCCGCCTGGGGCTCGAACCCAGCACCACCTGATTAAAAGTCAGATGCTCTACCAACTGAGCTAGCGGCCCATATACTGAAGAAACCGCCCCTCCACAACCACATCCCGCATTTGATTGTATCAAAAGAACGCCTTTTACGCAAGCGTTCAGAATGAACGGTAAACGTTTTTTAAACGTAAACGTCCCTTCAAGCGTTGAACCTGGCAACGTTGAACCTGTTGAACGACTGAAAACATGTACCTATTAGATTATTTCTCCATTCTGTATTAAAATTGGTAAGAAGCAAAAAACCCGGCACTAAGAGGAGCCCTAATGTCAGCTATCCTGGACAGGATAAATTCGCCGGAAGACCTTCGCCCGCTGACCTACCCCGAGCTCGACCAGCTCGCCCGTGAGCTGCGCCGCGAGATCATCGGCACTATCTCCATCAACGGCGGGCACCTGGCCTCCAGCCTCGGTGCGGTGGAGCTTACCATCGCCGTCCACAGGGTCTTCAACTCCCCCCATGACAAGATCGTCTGGGACGTCGGCCACCAGGCCTATGCCCATAAGCTCCTCACCGGACGCCGCGACCGCTTCTCAACCATACGCAGCCGGGACGGTCTCTCACCCTTCCCCTGCCGGGAGGAAAGCCCCTATGACGCCTTCACCACCGGCCACGCCGGGACCTCTATCTCCGCCGCACTCGGAATGGCCCTCGCCAGGGACCTGGACCGCCGCTCCTTCCAGGTGGTCGCCGTCACCGGTGACGGCTCACTCGGCGCCGGTATGGCCTTCGAGGCCGTTAATCACGCCGGCCACCGCGGCTCCAAGCTCATCGTCATCCTCAACGATAACGGCATGTCCATCTCACCCACCCCCGGCGCCATGGCCAAACTTCTCAACCAGGTGCGCCTCGACGCCAGATACGAGACTGCCAAAGACCGGTTCAAATGGGCCTCAAAACGCGTGCCCTTCGGAAAATGGTTCCTCGATATCACCATGAAAATCAAGACCGGCTTCAAAAGAGTGCTCCTCCCCAGCGCCTTCTGGGAACAGCTCGGCTTTCTCTATATCGGCCCCCTCGACGGCCATAACATCCGCGAGATGGAGGCCGCCCTCATCCGGGCCCGCGACCACGAGTCAAAGCCCATCCTGATCCATATTCTGACCACCAAGGGTAAAGGACATGCCCAGGCCGAAAAAGACGCCACCCTCTACCACGGCATCGCTCCCAGGATTGCCGAAAACGGTAACGGCCACTCCTCCTACAGCCAGGTCTTCGGCAGCACCCTCCTGGAACTCATGCACCGCAATAAAAAGATCGTCGCCGTCAGCGCCGCCATGATAGACGGCACCGGACTCGCCCCCGTCGCGGCCAAATTCCCCCGCAGGGTCATCGACGTCGGCATCTGCGAGCAGCACGCCGTCACCCTCGCCGCCGGACTCGCCGCACAGGGCTATATCCCCGTCGTCGCTATCTATTCCACCTTCCTCCAGCGCTCGTACGACCAGATCATTCACGACGTCTGCCTCCCGCACTTGCCCGTCGTCTTCGCCGTCGACCGCGCCGGAATCGTCGGTGAGGACGGGGCCACCCACCAGGGCGCCTTCGACATCTCCTACCTCACCGGTATCCCCAATATGGTCGTCGCCGCCCCCGCCGATGAAAACGAGCTCCGCGATATGCTCCTCACCGCCGTCTCATCCGGCCGGCCGGTAGCCGTGCGCTACCCCCGCGGAATGGCACCGGGCGTAGCCATCAGGCCCGAAATGCACACCCTCCCCATTGGTAAGGGCATCGTCCTTAAGGAAGGCAGCCACCTGGCGGTCTGTGCCCTCGGTTCCACCGTTTACCCCACCCTGGAAGCGGCGGCACTCCTCCAAAAGCAGGGCATCGAGGCCGCGGTCGTCAATGCCCGCTTCGCCAAACCCCTCGATTCCGAGTTGGTCCTTGAATACGCCCGCAAGACCAAACGCCTGCTCACCGTGGAAGAAAACATCCTCCGCGGCGGCTTCGGCAGCTCCATTCTCGAAGTCCTGGCCCTGTCTGGACTCACCGGCCTGCAGACCGGGCACATCGCCCTCCCCGATGCCTTCATACAGCACGGCAAACAGGAAGACTTCCGTTCCCGGTACGACCTCGACGCCCCCGGCATCGCCCGCCGCATCCTCTCCGCCTTCCCCACTCTAATGAAAGGCCAACAGCCCACCTCCACCCCCCTCCAATAACCCCCACACCAGCTTCTTCCTTTGTTAAAGGAAGACGGGAGATGGATTTTCACTCTCTCAAAACTCAAAACTCGTAACTATTTGCCCCTTGTACCTTGAATATTGTTTGGTTATTGTATCTTGGTTATTGGTTATTGAACTTTGTTTGGTTATTGTCTCTTGGTCATTGGTTATTGAACTTTGTTTGGTCATTGTATCTTGGTTATTGGTTATTGAACTTTATTTGGTTATTGTCTCCTGGTCATTGGTTATTGAACTTTGTTTGGTCATTGTATCTTGGTTATTGGTTATTGAATTTTGTTTGGTCATTGTCTCCTGGTCATTGGTTATTGAACTTTGTTTGGTTATTGTCTCTTGGTCATTGGTTATTGAATTTTGTTTGGTCATTGTATCTTGGTTATTGGTTATTGAACTTTGTTTGGTCATTGTATATTGGTCATTGGTTATTGAACTTTGTTTGGTCATTGTCTCCTGGTCATTGGTTATTCCTTCCCCTTCCCCTCCCCGGTTTCTTTTACCCGCCTGTTGTTATATAATTACCTTTAAATGAACCAGTAAATTCCACCATATCGAGGTCAATATGTCCATACCGGAAATCAACAGCAAACAGCCCGAAAGACAGCCCCTCTCGATCGACCAGATGAAGTCCATCGCCAGGAAAATGAGGCGTGATATTGTCAGCATGATCGGTGCTGCCGGCAGCGGCCATCCCGGCGGCTCACTTTCCGCCGTCGAAATACTCACCGCCCTTTATTTTAAAGTGCTCAGGCACGATCCCTCCAACCCCCGCTGGGAGGACAGGGACCGCTTTATCCTGAGCAAGGGGCACGCCGCCCCCGTCCTCTATGCCGCCCTCTCGGAGTGCGGCTACATTCCCGAGAGCGAGCTCCGGACCCTCAGGAAGATTGACAGCCGCTTGCAGGGGCACCCCGAATGCACCCTCACCCCAGGTGTGGAAATGTCCGCCGGGGCACTCGGACAGGGACTCTCTTACGCCATCGGTGCGGCCCTGGCCGCCAGGCTGGATGCCAAAAACTATTACACCTACGTCCTCATCGGTGACGGCGAGTGTGACGAAGGACAAATCTGGGAAGCCGCCATGGCCGCCGCCCACTTCAAGCTGGACAGGCTGATCGCCGTGGTCGATAACAACGGCATTCAGATCGACGGCTGGAACAAAGACGTCATGAACATCGAGCCCCTCGCCGATAAATGGAAGAGCTTTAACTGGAACGTCCTTGAGATCGACGGCAACAACCTCTCGCAGGTCATCCAGGCCCTTGAGAGCGCGCGGGCGTCGTCCGGCCGGCCCTCCGTCATCATCGCTCATACCGTCAAGGGCGCCGGCGTCAGTTTCATGGAGAACAATCCGGACTTCCACGGTAAAGCCCCCGGCGCCGAAGAGTTGCAAAAAGCCTTGAAAGAATTGGAGTAGAAAATTGGCTCAGGAAATATCAACCAGGGATGCCTACGGTTTAAAATTAGTCGAATTGGGTCGCAGGAATCAGGATATCGTCGTGCTGGATGCTGACCTCTCCAAGTCCACCATGACCCATCATTTCGCCAAAGCCTTTCCGGACCGCTTCTTCGATTGCGGCATCGCCGAGCAGAATATGGTCACCATCGCCGCCGGCTTGGCTGGCTCGGGTAAAATCCCCTTCGCCAGCACCTTCGCCGTGTTCCTGCCCGGACGCTGCTTCGACCAGGTCCGTATGTCTATCGCTCAGCCCGGCCTCAATGTGAAACTCGTCACCACCCACTCCGGCATCAGCGTGGGTGAAGACGGCATTTCCCACCAGGCCATCGAGGACCTGGCCCTCGCCTGCGCACTGCCCGGTGTTACCGTTATCGTGCCCGCCGACGCCGTCGAAACCGCGCAGGCTATCGAAGCCGCTGTGGACACAGAAGGACCCTTTTATATCCGGCTGGGCCGTCCCAAGGTGCCTGTCGTCTTTCCCGAAGACTATCGCTTCAGCATTGGCAAAGCGGTCAAAATGCGCTCCGGCAAAGACGTCGCTATCATCGCTTGCGGCATCATGCTTAAAGCAGCCCTCGATGCGGCGGATGACCTGCAAAAAGAGGGCATTGCTTGCACTGTTTTGAATATGTCCACGCTCCAGCCGGTGGACGCCGATGCCATCATCGAGGCGGCTAATACTACCGGCGCTATCGTAACAGCCGAAGAGCACCTCCTTCACGGCGGACTGGGCAGCATCGTCGCCCGCGTAACAGCCGCCAGCCGCCCCGTTCCCATCGAGTTCATCGCCATGAAAGGCTATGCCATGTCCGGCAAGCCCGATCAACTGCTTGAGAGATACGGCCTGACTTCCGCTGGTATCCGCGAAGCAGTCATCCGGGTGCTCAAACGTAAATAATATCGGGAGGTTTCCGGCCGGACGTCGGCCGGATGTTGCCGAAAAAGTCAATGAAAAAGATTACACAGCCCCCCATGGAGGCTTTCCTGGATATTGAGACCACCGGGTTGAACCCTGAATACGATGAGATAACGGTCGTCGGCATTTACCTGACTGACGGTACCGCTGAACGTTGCGTTCAGCTTGTGGGCAGTAAAATATGCGCGGACGCCATTCTCGAGCCGCTGGAAGGAATACGCAACATCTATACCTATAATGGTCACCGGTTCGACCTTCCCTTCATCCATATAAGGCACGGTATAAATCTTGAATCAGGTTTCAATCACTGCGACCTCATGCACCACTGCTGGAGAAACAATCTTTACGGCGGTCTGAAAGCTGTTGAGCGCAACCTCGGCATCGAAAGACGTCTCAAAGAAGTCAATGGGTATGAAGCCATAAAGCTCTGGTGGAGATATGTCAATGACTATGACCGCATGGCCCTCCAGACACTTTTGGACTATAACAAAGAAGATATCGTTAACCTCAAGCGACTTAAAGATATACTGATTTTGAGAAAGAAATAGTCCGGGGCTGTCACAACTTTCCACGCCTGATGGAAGTCCCCGCGTCCGATACCATCGTCTATTGTCGTTTAAAGTCCAGCGGGAAGACATGTAACCTTGCAGCGCCTTTATACCCGATCATGGCTTCATCCCTCAAACTAATACTGCTTCAATATCTCGATCATGATATCCGTGGCTTTGAAAGCCAGGTCTCTTGTTATAGTCAGAGGAGGCATAAAGCGGAAGACATTGCCGTAACGCCCGCACGGGGTCATTATCACACCCTTGTTTAAAAGCTTCATGGCTACATCATTGCATTTATCGGTAGACAAAGGCTCTTTGGTTTCTCTATCCTCGACCACCTCCACCCCGATCATCAGACCGTATCCACGTACATCGCCTATGATACTGACGTTCCTGGCTGCATCTTTCAGGCGGGAACGGATTTCTTCTCCCAGTATTTCAGCCCTTCCCATCAGGTCCATATCCTGGTCTGTAATAATATCGATATTGGTCATGGATACGGCACAGGCCAGGGCATTACCTGCGAATGTTCCCGGCTGCGAGCCCTCTATCAGTCTGCTGTTGATATCCGTATTAACCGTGACGCCTGCCATGGGTATGTCTCCCCCCATGCCTTTGCCCCACGTCAGCATATCCGGGACAACAGAGGTATGCTCAATACACCACATCCTGCCTGTCCGCCCTGCACCCGATTGCACCTCATCAGCGATATAAACAGCTCCGTATTTATCAGCCGCTTTTTTGATTATCTGGAAGAATTCCGGCGGGGGCGCCACATATCCTCCCTCGCCCTGCTCCGATTCCACGATTATCGCCGCCACATCATCCGCCGCTGTGTAGGGTGTATTCAGCACATAGTCTATATTTTTAGCGCATTGTATCTCGCATTCAGGATAGGTCATATTAAAAGCACAGCGGTAGCAATAGCCATAAGGCAGATGGATTACGCCCGGCATCAGCGGCCCCCATCCATGACGGTATCTGAATCCGGCGGTTAAAGATGCCGAGCCGATCCACGACCCATGGTAAGCCCCATGAAAAGCGATTATCTGGGACCTCCCTGTGTAATGCCTGGCGAATTTGATGGCGGTCTCCACTGCTCCACTGCCACTCTGGGTGAAAGTAGTATGGCAATTTCCCCTCAAACCCTCGGGCATAATACCCGATATTTTCCTGGCCAGCTCAATCCTGCGGGGATTTGTGATATCCGTGGTATGCATTATTACCCCGATCTGCTTCCTCATCGTCTCCAGGATTCTGGGATGGTTTCGGCCGACCGCATTGACGGCTACTCCCGCCGCCATATCGATAAATACATTACCGTCGGCATCCTTTACGGTGGACCCTTTACCCTCTTCCATGATTAAAGGCGTACTGCCTCCACCGCGTGTCATTACCTCATATTTTATTGATTCCGCCATCAACTTTTTAACTTTCGGTCCCGGTACAGAAGTAACCATTTTAGGGGCTTGTTCATAAGATAATTTGGCTAATTCCGATTCAGCTATCATGCCTTCCTCCCAATTACTTTTTCAAATACGGGTTCAATATATCTCATATTAGCTCGTTTTAAGAGATAAAGAAAGGAGGAATGAAAGTAAGTTTGTTTGACATAATAATACAGGCTGAACATCTCTTGGGAACATCAGCCGGTCGAATCGCCGTCTTCACTAAATCCATCCTGCGGTTATATTCAGCAAGAAGTGATTAAATAAAAATAGCTTTTTCTTCAGATGTCGTTAAAAGCACCCATGGATAGAGAATCCTTGGCCGGTTTTGGATATAAAAGCCCGGATCGCCTGTAAAGCTGGTAAAGTCAGCAGGCAATCCGGGCATAGTAAACAACTAATTGTCTTTAAAAACGTATCTATATAGTTACTTTACCGGTCTTAGACCCATCCGCGGATCTTCATGGCATCTACAACACGTTTCACCGCTACAACATAAGCCGCCTGGCGCATATTTATGTTGTATTTCTTGCTGGTATCCAGGACGGAGTTATAAGCAGCCGAAATACGCTTGTCAAGCCTTTCGTAGACTTCCGCTTCATCCCAGTAATACATATAAGCGTTCTGTACCATCTCGAAATAGGAGACCGTCACGCCGCCTGCATTGCACAGGAAATCGGGAATCACATGTACGCCATTGCTGTAAAGGATGTCATCCGCTTCAGGGGTGGTGGGACCATTGGCAAGCTCAGCCACAATTTTAGCTTTAACTTTAGAAGCGTTTTTATCGGTAATAACGTTCTCAATAGCGGCGGGAATCAGTACATCCACGTCCATGTCTATCACATCCTCATTGGAGACCTGCTCCACATCTGGTAGACTGCAGACTGAACCATTCTTTTCCTTGCATTCAAAGGCTATTTTTGGATCGATTCCTGTCTTACAATATACTCCGCCCTTGCTATCGCAGGCCGCAACAACCTTTGATCCAAACATCTCCTGGACCAATTTGGCAGCATAATATCCTGCATTGCCGTATCCCTGTATAGCTATGGTGGCTTTTTCCAAATCAATACCCAGATTTTTTGCCGCTTCCCGGATTGTAAACATACCGCCACGAGCAGTGGCATCGCCCCTGCCCGGTGAACCACCGACGTTGAGAGGTTTACCCGTAATAACACCAAACTGTGGTTTACCGGCGATTACGGAATATTCATCCATCATCCAGGCCATGGTTTGAGGATTGGTATAAACATCAGGCGCCGGTACATCCTTATCAGGTCCGATAAACTGTGCAATGCTGCGGATATAAGCCCGGCTCAGACGTTCCAGCTCAGATTGAGACATTTCCTTGGGATTACATATAATGCCCCCTTTTGCTCCCCCCAGTGGAAGATCAAGCAAGGAACATTTCCATGTCATCCATGCAGCAAGAGCCCTTACGGTATCGATAGTCTCCTCGGGATGAAAACGTATTCCACCCTTGCCGGGACCACGAGCATTGTTATATTGTACTCTGAAGCCCTGAAATACTTTGACGGAGCCGTCGTCCATGCGTACAGGCAATGAAACATGTAACTCCTTCAGTGGATTCTTTAACAATGCTGTAACCTGGGGATCGAGTTTCAGGATTTCAGCACATTTGTCTATTTGTCTCCTGACAATTTCAAAGGGATTATTCTCTGTAACATTCTGCAAACCGGACTGTACCATCAATTTTCTCCTTCTATTTATAATTATCGATTTCAACATCCCGCAGTTTTTCTGTGGGAATTTTACTTGCTATTCATCACCGATATTCCCCTGGCTTTAAGAAATTCCTTGGCCTGAGGAATACTGATTTCCCCGAAATGAAAGATGGAAGCGGCCAGTACCGCAGCAGCCTTTCCGTTAACAACTGCCTCATACAGGTGTTCCAGCGTACCTGCTCCTCCTGAAGCCGTAACCGGTATATTTACAGCCTCAGCTACCGCCCTGGTCATTTCAAGATCGTAGCCGGCTTTAGTCCCATCGGCGTCTTTACTGGTCAACAGGATTTCTCCGGCTCCCAGCTTTTCAACCTTACGAGCCCATTCCACAATATCCAGACCGGTAGTCTGCTCTCCGGATTTAACCACCACCTCTAAACGCGGACTCCCGTTTGAGTCAGTATTCTTCTTGCCGTCTATGGCTACAACCAGCCTTTCTCTACCGAACTTGTCAGATGCTTGTTTTATCAAGTCCGGGTTTTTAACTGCCGCAGTGTTAATAGAGACTTTATCCACACCCATATCGAAGACGGCCTGCATATCATCCAGGCTGTTAATGCCTCCTCCTACCGCAAAAGGAATTGTGGTAACCTGCCTGACTTTACTAGCCCATTCCAACCTGAAACGCCGGTTTTCTACAGTAGCGAAGATATCCAAAAAAACCAACTCATCGGCTCCTTGCTGACAATAGGTTCGTGCTGCTTCCACCGGATCGCGGGCATCTTTCAAATTCACGAAATTGATACCTTTGACAACCCGCCCTTCTTTTATATCAAGGCATGGAATAATTTTAACTGGTCTCATTTAATAACCTCTCTATAATCTATTAGTCTACCGTATTCAATAACCGTACTCATGCTGTGGTTTTCCGATTCAATTCCGACCTCCGCGGCCGCAGCTACAGGGTTCATTCCACCAACCAAAACAATCCCGATTTTATTCATATCGACGTTTATTTCACAGACAGCCTGACTTACTTCACCGATCTGCAATATTCCGTCCATTTCGCAACCTTTTAAAGCCGCTATTACATTCTCAGCGACAGGCTGACAAATAGCAGGAATTTCTCTGAAATTGGCCAGTATTAATCCGTTGCCGGTTGCGGCAACTTCTGCAACCGATGTCATCTTAGCTTTAATAAACATTTCAGACGGGTCTAGAGAGCAGCCATTATAATGAATGACCTCGGTGAACCTGACCGGACGGTAATCGCGTACCTGTAATATCCCTCCAAAACGGGAGTCCATGGGGATACCGGCTTTCAGAAGAGATCCGTTAACAACAATACTGCACACCGTGGCCATACCGATATGTCCAGAGGGTACCTGGATATCACCTATGTACTGCCCTTCTCCGGCGACTACTACAAGGTTACTTACACAAAATCCTTTTTCAAACACCGGTATCATCAAACGTTTTGCTTTATCAAAACGATCTTCAGGGAATATTGATACATTTACCGGCACCAGTCCTGTACGAGTTCGAGTATCAAAGGTAGTCTTGAAAGATAAATGCTCAATCCTGGATATAGCGAATCCGATTTTATCGTTTACCAGGGCTCTTTCGATTTCGTATTGGCCTTTCTCGGTTAAAATACGACCGTCGCGATCGGTAACCAGCTTGGTTAGACCGCGTTCATCGGTAAGCCTTAGATGGTAACGAATAGCGCGCTCGCTGAGACCGACACCGTGTTCTTTGAGATGTTTGGCGATAACAACGGAGCCCGCCGGCTTTTGAAGGCTGCTTAAAACCTTCAAAATCGTCAGTATCTTTCTCTCAACAGTTTGTGGTGAAGTAAAACTCATCTGCGTACAATGCGGCAATCGCTTACCGTTGTCTAACTATACAATACACCTATAAATGTTGTCAATATGTTATTTTGTTAATATTTAGTCACGATTTTGAAGTTGATACAAAGGCATCATCTTCACCAGGAAAAAAATATGCGGCAATCTATAGGGTGTATTTGTACATTCGCACCTGGTTTACCAGTTAAGATTATATATCGTTAGTAGACAATTGCTTCACCAGATGTAATTTTAAAGCCAGCAGACCGGGACTGAAGCTAACCGGATAAATATCCGGATTGCGGATCGCTTTATACTGTTCAGCCAGCGTCTCGAACTCCTCAAGAAAACGCTCACGTACCTTTTTCAAAGAAACCGATGGTATTGTAATACGCCCTCTGTCCATTACCGTTTCAAGAAGCGGCAGGCCCCCTGGCAGGTTCTCTTCCTCGAGAGCAATTACATCATGATGCATTTCCCCATCTTCCCAAAATCGAAATACCTGTTTAGCGCCCGGGAGAGACTGCTTACCAACGCTTAGCTTGATAACAGGACGATTACCGTAAAAAACCAGCTTATATGCCATATCCGTCCATGGAGCATCGGCTGAGACACCCATCCTGGTCCCCACTCCATAAGCATCATAAGGAGCGTCCTGCCCGTATAGTTCATCCAGATCGAACTCATCCAGCCCGCCGCTGCCTACAATCTGGATCTCTCTATATCCGGCTTCGTCCAGAATATGGCGAACCTCGCGTCCCAGCTTCAGTAAATCTCCTGAATCGATACGCACTCCCTGCAATTTTTGACCCTTCGCCTCCATCTCCCGCGCTACCTGTACAGCTTTATGTGCGCCCGAAATGGCATCATAGGTCTCAATCAATAAAATAGATCGCTCAGGGAAACTGCGGACATAGGCGCGGAAGGCATCAATCTCCCGATCATAGCTGCTGATAAATGAATGGGCCATTGTGCCGGAGAGAGGAATGCCGTAGGTTAATCCGGCCAAAACGTTGCTCGTAGCGGAGACTCCGGCGATATAACCTGCTCTGGCCACCGCCATTCCTGCATCAATACCCTGGGTGCGGCGCAGGGCAAAATCAACCACCGACTTTCCATGGGCTGCATACACACATCGTGCCGCTTTGCCGGCCATAATGCACTGAAGATTTATCTGGTTTATAATAAAGGTCTCAACCAGTTGTGCCTCAATTATCGGTGCTGTGACCTCAAGTACAGGTTCATCCCGGAAAAAAAGACGGCCTTCAGAAATAGCCCTGACCGATCCTGTGAAGCGTAAACCTTTGAGATACTCCAGAAAATCATCTGAGAAAATCCCGGTATGATGAAGCTGGTCAACAGCGCCGGAGGTGAAATGAAATTCTTCCAGATAATGCAGTACATCTTCAAGGCCACAGGATACAAAGTAGCCCCGGTTGGGTGGGAATTTACGTATAAAGAGACTGAACGTGGCTTTATTATTATGATTTTCCTCGAAGTAGCTCTGAGCCATTGTCATCTCATACAGGTCAGTTAGAAGAGATGAGTTGTCCGGCGTTACTATCATATCGGCAGTCCTTTCTTTTCTTTTTTATTCTAATATTATAGCTGATTATTATATCAAGATGGTATAAAATATAGACAAAGCCTTCAAACGGAGAACAACAATGGAAAATATCCCCCAGTTTTATGACGCCAAACGTACCGGCACTATATTTTATCCGGACATGACCAAAATAGCCGAAGAAGCGAACAAATCCAACCTGTCGTCGGTACTGGAGGAACGGACAAAAATCCATCTGTTAATTGTGGATATGCAAGTTGACTTTTGCCATACTTCAGGATCGCTTTATGTCCCTGGTGCTCAAGAGGACTTACAGAGATTGATCCGTTTTATCTACGATCATGCTCAATATATAACCAATATCACCTGTTCGTTAGATTCGCATTTACCTTTTCAAATATTCCACCCTTCATGGTGGATAGACGAACAAGGGAACCACCCGGCTCCATTCACCGTTATTACACAGAAAGATGTCTTTAAAAGTAAATGGAAGCCTTTAGTTGAACTGGAATGGTCAATTCATTACACCAGAAGACTACAGGAACAGGCTAAAAAAGAACTGGTTATCTGGCCCTATCACTGCCTTACGGGAAGCATAGGTCAGACCCTTGATCCAGAGTTATTCTCCGCTATCCTATGGCATGCGGTTGCCCGTAACAGCCAGCCGACGTGGTGGAACAAAGGAAATATCCCCCAAACAGAGTTCTATTCTATAATCCGGCCGGAAATCCCGGTACCCGGGCGAAGACATGAAGGCAAAAGTCAGGAATTACTCAATTTACTGAAGGATTCTGATTATATTATTATAGCCGGGGAAGCAGCCAGCCATTGTGTCCTGGAAACGGTTGAAGACCTGGTAGAGGAGTTTGCTAGTCAACCCGAATTACTTCAGCGTGTTTATATTCTGGAAGACTGTACAAGTATAATCCGCCATTCTGAGATAGACTACGAAGCGATGACTCGTAAAATATTTGCGGAATTTGCCGACAAAGGTATTCATTTTGTGAAAAGCACCGATGAATTTCCTTTTATGAAATGAATACACGGAACAGGGCTCATTTGCTCATGATTTGAAAATATATCCTGAACCGTGTTTATTGAGAATCATGTTCGGAGGAATATCCTGTAATTTTTTCCTCAACCGCCTGATATAAATTCGGATGTTTTCGGTATCATCATAGCTGCTTTTTGACCATATTTCTTCCATGATATTTTGAAAAGTTACTACTTTATTCTTGTTTTTAACCAGTAAAATCAGCAACTGATATTCAACCGGCGTAAGCTTGACCAGTTGGTTATCCACCCTGACTTTCTGGTTAATAAAATCTATATTCAGCCGTGGACTCATTACTATATTTTCATTTCCTTTAAGCAATGTACGTTCGCTTCTTCTCAAGACCGCTTTCACTCTGGCTAAAAGTGTAAGGTAGTTAAATGGCTTGATGACATAATCATCCGCCCCGTTTTCCAGACCTTTAAGGACATCCGCATCGTCAACCCGCACTGTTAAAATAATTACCGGCACGGATGAGAAATCGCGCAGGTTTTTCAGCACATCGAAACCGCTTGTATCAGGCAGGTTTATATCCAAAATAACCACATCCGGGGACTCACTCTTGACAAGCTGTATTCCATCTTTACCGTTCGTAGCAGAAACAACACAAACCTCCGGCCAGCGAAACTCAAAAGCTGCTGTAACTGCATTGATTATGCTTTGATCATCTTCAATAATGGCTGCTTTCACAATATTACCTCCGGCCAGAACAAGCAGGTTTTAATTCAACTATTACCTATTTTACCACTATGGGAACGGTGAAAAAAAAGGTAGCCCCTCTACCCTCTGGACTCTCCATCCAAATTTCTCCCCCCTGTAGCTCTATCAGTGTTCTGCACAGGGCCAGCCCGATACCCAAACCACCGGAACGCTCTTCATGGTATTCCGAACGGTATCCAGGTTCAAAGAGTGTTTTATGACGTACTTCTGGAATCCCGGAACCAAAATCCTTGACCTCGACCTGTACAAAATCATCTTTCTCTTCGACCTTGATAATGATCCTTTTCCCATCTTTGGCATATTTAAAGGCATTATTAATTAAATTCAATATAACTTGCCGCAATCGATCGGAATCAGCTTTTACCTCAGGCAGTTTTTCCCCCAGATCCAGTTCAATTGACATCCCGCATTGCTTTGCCAGAGCTGACGTTTCTTCTGTCAACGAACGTAATAGATAAACGATATTCACCGGTTTCAGATTCAGTCTTAGAGTTCCGATCTCTCCACGTACCAGATCGTGTAGTTCATCAATCCTGCGATTGAAATTTTCAGCGCTTTCCCAGATATATTTCGCCAGCTTGCCATATTTCTCACCGTTTGTTTCATCATACAAAAGCTGGCTTGTAGCTATCAGCGATGTCAGAGGAGTTTTCAACTCATGTATCAGTTTCCTGGTAAAGTCTACTCTGGTGCGTATTTCATCCTGCAAATTTTCACGAAGTTTTCGCTCACGCTGATAAAGAAGCCTGACGTTGTCCTCCGCGATCTTACGCTCAATGGTATGACCCAATCTCTCCGCAATAACAAGGAGTAGACTCCTCTCCTCTTTTAAAAAAGGACCCTCATCGAATTCAGTGCGTTTTTCCCGGTAATATACCTCGATTGATCCGAAGCGTTTCTGATTGACTACGATATTCTGTTTTTGACACCAGGTCGTTACCTGAAAGTCAGCGGATTTGAATTCCTTGTTTTTTAGCTTGATCCTGGCACAGGTAATATCCGGATATTGCCAGGCTGGTGGCACCAGGTCGATTACTCCATGTAGTATTTCATCTATCGTAAGGGCCTGATTCTCAAACAAACGGGAAAGTCCGTATAAGCAATTAAGCTCTTTCACCCGCTCAGCCAGATTATTGGTTATTTCCCTTAGCTTAAGGCTGCTGGAGATACGGTGCGAGGAGGAAATGTTTTTCTCAGGTGCAACATAATCTTTTTTTAACCCTTTTTCCATCCTGGTATTATTCTAATTCGGGAAATATCAATATACAAATATACCTTCGACCTGGAAATCCTGCCTGGCTGGTAATCGTCACACTTTTTTATTATGTATTTATCTTTATTGTCCCTGTCCGGAGTTATGCCTCAAACCCAGCCAGTAGAGAAAAATAGCCAGTACGAGAATACAGATAATCCCGGGCAACACGAAATTCCAGGGTAGTCCGGATACAGGACCTAACAATACCGTACTCAGACCCGCTGATAAAAGTATAATTGAAGATACTATCAGTATGGAGAAGGTTACTAAAGCCC
Source organism: Dehalococcoidales bacterium (assembly GCA_016926695.1). The sequence continues at coordinate 15,208 of JAFGOB010000028.1, forward strand.
AGAGCCAGATATGGTTACCGGAAAAAGCCCTCTCAATATCTTTCATTCCGGCGCCTCTTTCTTCATAAACATGTCTCTCTTTTTTTAAGATATTTAATAGATTGAGCAGTATATGGCAGGTCATTACGGTAATCCCGATGATCAGAGCCTGTACAAAGGTCAGAGTGGTGGTGATACCGAAATCCAAATGCACAACTTTCAGTATATTTATAGAATCAAAGGCAAGCAAAGAAGGCAAAATAAAAACAGCCGCCAGCCAGCCAAAAGCCCCGTTTCTCCCAGCAAAAATGGCCAGTAATATCCCGGCAATAAATAGCAGCAGCCAGATAATCCAGAAAAGCATCAAACCTATTTCGGGATATTTATCAGCGATCCATCCCTGTAGTCCTGCGCCCGCAATGGAATGGCTAAAGCCCAGAACACAGCACAGGCTCATTAAGATTACCAAGGCCCATTCGATAAAATTGACAATATATGACTTCTTTATCACCCTGTCTTCACCTGTTTAAGCAGAGCATTTCCGAAGCTTTCCACCTGCGGATTCCAGTCCAGTACCGACGCTCCCAGACTTCTTAGCCCGGTGATTCTGGGTCTGGTGCTTAATTTCATAATTACAGCGGCATTGCGGTCAAAAGTTTCCCTTTGCGGAATAAGATTATACCCGGCCACATTGATAAATATTACCGGTAATTTGTGTTTATGACGTCCGCGTAGCTTCTTCAGCAGCCTCACTCCCGCGATAAGGCTGTCACCCATGCGGTTGTCCAGCCCGCTTATTACCACGCATAACGGGTTGTAACCGAGTATATAGTCCCGGCATTTCTCCACTGCTCCAGGCAATCGATCATACTCCTTACCGGCAACGAGACCAAGCAGCTCTCTGGATATTTTCAGGTATTGTTTTCTCCCTGCATCAGGATAGATCAACTTTTTGCTGTCATTAAAGATATACATTCCCACCCTATAACCTCGATCAAGGAAATAGTAAGCTGCCCCGTTGGCTGCTTCAAGACAATATTCAAAAGCATTCTCTATACTCGTACCTACTTCCAGAAACCATGAAGCATCCAGGAATATCCAGACCGCTTTTTTCCCTTCCACTTCATACTCATTGGTCAGGGGCAGGTTTCCCTGTCTTGCACTCCTGGCAGTTGCCTTCCAGTTTATGTTCTTCACCGGGTCCCCGTAGACATAGTCTCTTATCTCGCGAAAGTCAGTGGTAGCTACCCCGATTTTGGCCATGTCAATCACGGGGAAGGGAGAGGACGCAAAACCAGGCAGCCCCCTGATTCGCCGTATATTCAATAATCTTGGATTCACCGTGATTTCTAAAGGGCTTCCCAGGCTTCCTTCCCTGGTTTGAGTCAGCCTGAGAGGGTGATTGCTTTCCCACCTAAGGGCTGGAAATGTATACTTTCCTCTTTTGGCACAGCGTATTGTATAAGTAAAATCATATTCAGCCGCCCGCCAACCCTTCCAAAAAATATTGAAGTTGTTCCCCTTTGTAACAACAAACTGTGGAGGCAGTTCCTGGAAACAGGTAAACACACCCAGTCCTGAACCCGCCTTGAAAATATATTTGACCTCTATTTCATCACCCGCACGTACCCTGGTAACACAATAGACACTATTAAGAACAAACCGGCCGGGAGACTGAATAAACAGCCCCGTAATCAGTACAGCCAGCGGTACAAGACTCATCCAAATAATAATCCGGTTACCCAAAAGCAGGCCTGCGATCAAGCAGGAATAAAAAAGTACCATGTATTTCAGAGAATGACCGGTAAGCACAGTTATTGCCTTGGATAGAAATCCGTAGGAGCAGGTATTTTACCTACGATTTCCTCGATAATATTTCTTGAACTTACCCCTTCAAGGGTATCTTCAAGATTCAGGATAACACGGTGGGAAAGCGCATCCGCAGCAAAGAACTTGATATCATCGGGTACAACAAAGTCCCTGCCCTCGATCAAAGCAATAGAACGGGACAACTTTAAAAGAGCAAGCCCCCCACGGGGACTGGCACCGATCTCTATCCTGGGATGCAGCCGGGTATCACGAATGATCTGACTGACATAATCCAGTATACACCTGTCAATATAGATCTCGTTTTCAACCCGGGACTGTAAATTCAGGAACTCTTCATTCGAAAGGACAGCCTCAACATCTCCGCTGGGATCATCCTTATGCCACTGTATCCGCCGCATCAGGATCGTGCTTTCTTCCTCCAGTGTCTCAGCATATCCCGTGGACATCTTCAGAGTAAAACGGTCCAGTTGTGCCTCGGGCAGCGGATATGTACCTTCCTGTTCAATGGGATTCTGCGTCGCCAGGACAAAAAAAGGTACCGGCAGGGGATGTGTCTCCCCTTCGATAGTAACCTGTCTTTCCTCCATTGCCTCAAGTAAAGCAGCTTGAGTCTTGGGAGGAGTGCGGTTAATCTCATCCGCCAGTAAAAGGTTGGTAAAGACCGGACCTTTCATCAGTTCAAATGAAGCATCTTTTTGCCGCCAGATTTTAGTCCCTATAATGTCCGCCGGGAGCAGGTCAGGGGTAAATTGTATACGTGCGTAATCGAAACCGATTGCCCTGGCAAAAACCTTGGCAAGGAGGGTTTTACCCAGTCCCGGATTGTCTTCAAAGAGGACGTGTCCGTTAGCCAGTCCGGCAGCCAGCAGTCTTTTCAACAGCAGATGGTGTCCCACAAAAACTCCGGATACCGCCTTTAAAACGCGATCGCATAGTTCCCTGGCATAAACAAGTTGAGATTCCTGCATAGCTCTATCTCCTGTGAGCAAAAGAATTCAAGTTTTAACTACCGCTCCCGGACTTATTCTCCACCAGCGAACCTGCGATATTATGGATCGTATCTTCCAATGTTTTACGCCTTTTTATATAATTCTGACCGATAATACGCCTCCTAATGAAACCCCATGCATACCAGGGAATAGCCCGGTCGCTGTGCTCAATAATTGGCTGAAGAATAACAGCGATTTCCTCCTCACCCAGCCCGTTATTTTCCAGTATCCGGCTAATACGGATCATCAGCTCACGGCGTGAACCTCCTGTCACATAATCCTCCTGCATCATGACCAGTTCATTGAAATTTTCATCCATAATATCGTCTACTATTTGCACGTGTTTTTTCCATCCGGAGTCATTCAATGGAACGATGTAGCTCTTTTCCAGGTCGTTTTTAATGACGGCAAAAATACGCCATGCGATAAAACAAAAAAGCAGCCACTCGATTAAATAAGCCGTTGAAATATGCCTGAACAGGATCCCTCTGATAAAAATGAAATAGGTTGCGATAATCGCCGTCCATAGGAACTTATCCATCGTTCTGGTTGAAAGCCATCGAACAACTTCAAACAAAAGAGGATGAGATGACATCGTTCCGTATTTTAAAAGCTTCGTAACAGCCACTACCAGAGATGAAATGAATAGTACCAGGCCGATTCCCGGCAACTGAGACCATAGATCTTCCAGGACGCTCAATCCCTTCCACAAACCAAGTCCTATCACCAACCAGCCCGCAGCCATAAAAAGGGGGGAGATGGTTTTCCTTACAGTCAACTGAACAGGCACCGACAGGGCAAGCAAAGTCTTGCCTGCTATTAAGGTAACCAAATGCCACGGAAGGTAAGATAGATTAGTAAGAAATGTTTGAATACCGGAAAATAACGGTATCCGGGTAAAAAGTGGTATTACACTGAAAAAGAAATAGGCCCCAAATGAAAGCGCAATTCCGTCTAAAATGATATACAGCAGGTAACCGCAGGAGGTAAGCATCATGTAGTTGATCAGCCTGGAAAGAAAGTGAATCACAAAATATCCCAAAACAGGCAGGAGTAAAAAGGACAAGTCTATCCCTGAATAGCGATTGACCGGTCCTATCGGACTGAATAGTATCGCGGTAATTCCGCAGGCCGTAAGACAAAATAACAGCGACCTGATTATATACCGTCTTTGATATTTACTCAGCAGCCGGCGGTGTCGGTTCATAGTCCCTTATTTCCTTTTGTGCCAAATACATGGTTTTGTAATTGGTTCGATCAATGGTGTGCATACTGTAGTCTGCTTCTTCGAAACAAACAATAATTTTTGCCAGGGCAGCGGGAGAAATTACCCGGCTTGATTCAGATATAATCTGTTTTATTTCACGTGGAGTTGCCCTTGATGGCAAATCCAGTCCCTTGTTGCGCAGCCACTCCAGCAGAGACTTGAAAAGTCCGACTATTTCCTCCCGGTAGTCAACTATCCTGATTGTCCGGACAGTAAGCAGTGGTTCCTGGTCGTTTTCTCCGCTGTATCTGGCTGATACCTGGTATTGTCCCTTTTTCTGGAAAGTACACTGCACAATGACTGATCCGCCTGCATCCGTGGTGACGCGGTTGGCACTTTTCCCGATCAATAAATCGATCTGTTTTGCAGCCAGGGGAGTACCGTCAGTCTTTTTCAATGAGCAAATTGCTCTAAGGTCTTCCCCCTCTCCCCACACATCCGGAAAAGGAAACTCAATATCGGGAAATTCAATACTCAGAGTAATCTGGTCATTTAAAACCTCAGTTTCGTCTTCTTCTAACTCATATTCTTCGGTTTCTTCCTCTTCTTCAGCAGGCTCAGGAATATCCTCATCTGTCAGTGCCTCTACGGAGGGAATCAGCCTTCTTCTTCTGCGCAGGAAGTAAAACACTCCTAGAGAAATCAACACCACAGCCAGAACAATTACGGGAAAAAGCCATACATTGTTACTGGATTTTGCAGGAACAGGCGCTGGAATAATTTCGATAACCGATTCTGCCTGAGACTCAAAAAAATAAGGAACGCCCGCATATCTGGCCTCAAAAAGGTGAAGCCCTTCCTCTTCGAAAGTGTACCTGAATGAAAAAACGCCTTCCGCGTTGGTAACGGGTTTTTCGCCTGAAGGAACTCCGTCAACCATTATTATAATTTCCTGACCGGGGAAAGCCAGTCTGCTTTCTTCTTCGCTAAGATACCCCTCAACCGTAAAGGCCTGTTTCAGACTGGCTTTCAAGGGTGTTGTCAGGCGCAGTTGTGTAGGGGTCAGTACCTCAAAGTCAATTTCACTCTCAGAGGCCAGATAATATTCCGAGCCCTTAAAAGAAGCCCGGAGATTATATTCTCCTGAATCGCTGAAAGATTGCCATATTGAAAATTCGCCCTGTTCATCCGTGGTTAGCGTGGTAATCAGCAAGTCTTTAAGATAGATATCTACTTTTTGACCTGAAACGGGTTTTGAAGATTCCTCTCTCAATATACCCTTCAACATAAGCTGTTCGCTGGTTTTTATTCTTGAAGGAGCTTCAAGATCAATAAACGTCTCTGCCATCACAGTTACGTCGGGATCGCTCCATGAATCCCGGTATTTTATGCCGCCGAGGCAGTGCGCCATCAACTGGTACTGCCCGACCTGCGTTTCAACGGGTATTTCCGCCGTAATGTCGAAAACCCCCATAGTTGACGTTCCATTTCCGACGGGTATTCCTCCTGTGGTCTCCTTCCGTGGGTTAATGAATAGCTTCAGAGGTACTCCGTTAACAGGACTGTTGTCAGAGCTTGTCACTGTTCCCCGGATACTGAAAGTCTTTCCTTTAACTACAGGTAAATCAACCTCGGTAATATTGGTCTCGGTTATTAGCGCTCCGGAGCCTTTTCCCGTGGCATCGATAGCAATCCAGCCAAGGTCCTTTAGTTTTATCTCCGACCATGCATGAGCCTGGCTGGCATAGACTACCTGCTCGCTTGCTTCCGGATCAATTTGATAACCGTCAACCAGGCGTGAAGGAATCCCCGCGCACCTCGCCAGTACTACAAAAGCCGAGTTGAAATTGGTACAAACACCTTTCTTCTCGTCAAATAGAAACCAGTCATTGGCTTCCTGCCCCTCAGGGGCAGGCTGGTATTCCAGATTATATTCGTAGTTATTCTCCAGGTAGCTTTCAATAGACAGTGCCTTTTGGTATGGACTGCTGCTGCCTGCGGTAATATCGGCAGCCAGCCTTTTTATCCGTTCTGAAATATTCTGGGGCAACTGCTGATATCTTGTGTCCGTATCGATTTCAGCTCCATTAAGCTGACTATCATTGTAGGTGTAGCTGATAGTTTTAAACGAGTACGACTCAGGCAATCCCTCTGGTGAAAAAAACTGCTGTTCGCAAGGGAAATAGGTTAATGGCATTGAAGATGAGACTGAAACAGGATAAAGCCCGGTAGGCAATACCGTCCCGGAGGCAGGAAATTCTTCCAGTGATGTAACGTTGATCTCATTGACGGTCTGCCCTGCATAGAGGTTGACCAGCGAGGTGATTTCTTCGCCTTTATACTCATAGTGTTGTGCATCAGAGGCCGGATACCAGACATTCCCGTCATAGCAGGAAGTAACCACGCTCCTCAGAAGAGATGTACCGTCAACCCCTTCAAGCTGAAAAAGCGGAATACTGGGGGCAAGCCCTCCTTCCGGTGATATGCAGGGAGAAATCTGCTGCCCGCTGATCAGCTTTCCACTGCCGCCGCAAATAGAACAAAGGCCACTCCCTTTTTTTAGCAGCCCCTGGCACACTGGACAGGCGTCGGACGGAACTGTGACGGGTATTCCGTCCGGTACGTTCTGTACTGTGTGGGATCCGGCAGTAATAACCGCTGTCTGCTGTAAGTCGCCGCTGTGATTTGTCTCAACCGGCTTGTCCGAAACAGGCGACTGCATATCTGTACTATCAGTAGCAAGTGTTTCCGTTGCTGATAATTTTTCATTTGAAAGAAGCTGAAGTACAACCAGCAGTCCGGATATAGTCAATCCTATAGCCGCTATTGCGATGACGGCAAAAATAATACGAAATCGCATTTATCTCAATTACTCACCGGGTTGTCCTGAAAGAGCTATCTATCGAGAATATTTTCCATAATATACGTTTCTTATTCATAGTGAAGTATAGGGGCTTTATTAATGGCAGTCAAGGCAACCGGGATTTTATCTGCTGGAATTGATATAATCGATTAAACAGGCTTTTCAGGCTGAAAGTAAAATTAGGAGGGCTAAATGCGTAATCCTATGATTACCGGCAACTGGAAGATGAATACCAGTGTCGGTGAAGCGATAAATTTGATCCGGGAAATCCAGCCCAAGCTGGAGTCCATTATTGACGTGGAAACTGTATTGTGTCCGCCTTTTATTTCACTTGTGCCTGCTTTTAAATTAATCCAGGGCAGCCGTACCAAACTCGGTGCCCAGAATATTTTCTATGAAGATACGGGAGCTTTTACAGGCGAAATATCTCCTGTTATGCTCTCCGGGATATGCGAATATGTGATTATCGGCCATTCTGAAAGACGGCAGTTCTTCCAAGAAAACAACGAACTGGTCTCCAGGAAGATTTCAGCAGCCATCAGGAACCACCTTAATCCTATACTCTGTGTGGGTGAAAACCTCCAGGAATACGAAGCTGGAAAAACAAAAGAAGTAGTCTCCGAACAGTTGGTCTATTCACTGTCAGGGATAGAGAATGCGGAAAAGCTGACAATCGCTTATGAGCCGGTTTGGGCCATCGGGACAGGCAGGGCGGCTACGGGCCGGCAGGCTAACGATACCATAAGCCTGATTCGCTCTTTTATTTCCCGGAAATATGGTAACCCGCTTTCCGAAAACATGAGGATATTGTATGGAGGCAGTGTTAACTCTGGTAATATAGCAGAGTTCGTCTCACAGCCGGACATCGACGGTGCACTGGTAGGAGGGGCCAGTCTGAAAGCCGGAGAATTTATATCTATAGTAAATATCACCTCATCCGCTAAAAAATTACGATCGAGTGAAAAAGATTAACCCCGTTGTTCGCAAATTACCCCTTATTGCGGTCGTTGGTCCCACCGGCATCGGAAAAAGCCGGCTGGGTATCCTGCTTGCCCGGGAATTTAGAGGGGAAATAGTCAACGCGGATAGCCGCCAGGTTTACCGCCTGATGGAAATAGGCACGGCTAAACCTACTCCTTCGGATAAGGCCTCTGCTCCTCATCATCTATTTGACATAATATATCCAGATCAGGAATTCAATCTGGCACAATACCGTAAAACGGCATTAGATACGATTAAGGATATACATAACAGGTGCTCCATTCCTGTATTGGTGGGAGGAAGCGGACAGTATGTCTGGGCCATTCTGGAAGGCTGGACCGTGCCCCGTGTTCCTCCGAATCCGGCCCTTCGTAAAAGACTGGAGAATGAAGCTTTTGAAAATGGAACAGATGGGTTATACCGGCGCCTTGAAGAGACTGATCCCGTGGCAGCGCAAAAAATAGATAAACGCAACGTACGCCGCATTATTCGCGCCCTTGAGATAACAATTGCCTCAGGTAAGCCGTTATCCAGCCTGCGGAAAAAGAAAACCCCGGAATATAATACCATTATTATCGGACTTACTGCTCCCAGAGAGGACCTGTACCGCAGGATTGATGAAAGAGTGGATGATATGATAAGGAGAGGGTTTAAAAACGAAGTACAACAACTGATAGACGGGGGCTATAATCTAAATCTACCTTCAATGAGCAGTATCGGTTATAAACAGATAGGCTGCATGTTAAGGGGTGAACTTAAAGAAGAAGAGGCTGTCAGAAAAATCAAGAATGCCAGCCACAGGTTTGCCAGGCATCAGTACGCATGGTTCAAGCTTGAAGATAAACGCATCCACTGGTTTGATATATCGGCTGAGTATGAATCCATGGTTGTAAAAACGGTGTCCGACTGGCTTTACTGTACGGAGTAAGTTGAATGCTGTCAGTCTGCGTAAAAATATAGTGCGGCATATAATATTTGTGGTAGACGGTGTCCGATTAGCGGTTGTTCTTTAATATTTTATATTGTATCTTAAATAGAGTACGGCCCTGGAGCGGAAAAAATACTAAACTAAATTAGTGAAGGTGGATAAGCATGAAGTTTTCTCAAAGAGTTGAAAACCTGCCCCCCTATCTTTTTGTTGAGATAAGCAAGAAAATAGCGGCAAAAAAAGCCAGAGGAGAAGAAGTAATCAGTTTCGGCATCGGAGACCCGGATATTCCCACTCCTCAAGCGATTGTTGACGAACTTTGCAGGGCAGCCGGTAATCCTGTCAATCACCGTTATCCTGAATCCGAAGGACTGCCCGAGCTGCGCGAGGCTATTGCCCGGTGGTATCGTAAACGTTTCGGAATAACCCTCGACCCGGAAAAAGAGGTACTGCCCCTGATAGGTGCTAAGGAGGGCATCGCTCACATCGCCCTGTGTTTGATAGACCCGGGAGATATCGCTCTGGTACCCGATCCATCGTATCCTGTTTACGCGATCGGTACCAATCTCTGCGGAGGAACACCCTATTATCTGCCGCTCAATGAAAGTAATTCTTTTTTGCCGGACCTGGACTCTATTCCTGAGAATATACTGAAAAAAGCCAGAGTACTCTGGCTGAACTATCCCAATAATCCTACCGGGGCTGTTGCCGGACTGGATTTTTTCACCAAATCGGTTGAATTTGCTCAAAAACACGGCCTTGTTATCTGCCATGACGGGCCTTATACCGAGGTCTATTTCGATAATTATGTTCCTGTTAGCTTTTTGCAGGCGCCGGGAGCTATAAACGTTGGTATAGAGTTCCATTCTCTCTCCAAGAGTTATAATATGACCGGATGGCGTATCGGCATGGCCGTGGGCAATGCCCAAATAATCGATGCCCTGCGCAGGATCAAGTCAAACCTCGATTCTGGCATACCTCAGGCCATACAATACATGGCCATCCAGGCCCTCGACGGACCCCAGGATTGCATCTCCGAGCATAATCTCATCTATCAAAAAAGACGTGATAAGCTGGTTGAAACACTGAATAAACTGGGACTCAAAGCCTGCTTGACTAAGGCCAGCCTGTATGTCTGGGCTGCCTGCCCGCCAGGATTTACATCGGCTGAATTCGCCGGGGATCTGCTGGAACAGGTGGGCGTCGTGGTTACACCGGGCAATGGATACGGTCCCAGCGGGGAAGGCTATGTGCGCCTTTCCCTGACTATTTCGGACCATATGCTGGACAAAGGTATAGCCAGGCTGAGCGAATGGAAAAACAGAAAAACAGGGTAGTTCATTGTTACTCTATCAGCCAATAGCGTGAAAGTGCATTTGCCTGGCATCTATTAGTAACATTTTATATTTTACATAATGGAGGCTAACATTTCAAAAAATATTATTTACAGCACACAAAAACCGCAGGAAAAGGTGGTCCTGGTAGCGGTATCAACTCCGGAATCCGGCAGCAAATGGTCAACCGAAGATTCTCTGACGGAACTGGCAGGCCTGTCTGAAAGCGTTGGAGCCGGTATTGTGGGAAAAATAGTCCAGAAAATGAAAAGACCCTCAACGGTTCATTACCTGGGAAAGGGGAAATTGGAGGAACTGCTGGCCTTAAAAGAAAACCTGGCTTATGATACCGTTATCGTTGATGATGAAATAACCCCGCAGCAGCAGCACAACCTGGAGGAATTTCTCCATTCCAGGGTAATTGATCGTATCGCTTTAATTCTGGATATATTTGCCAGGCGAGCCCGGACACATGAGGGTAAATTGCAGGTGGCACTGGCGCAATATGAATATAATCTGCCCCGTCTAACTGGTAAATGGACACACCTTGAAAGATTGGGAGCAGGCATCGGCACCCGCGGACCCGGTGAGTCCCAGCTTGAGACAGACAAGCGTATCATCCGGCAAAAAATCGCGCGTTTGAAAAAAGATATCGAAGATGTGCGTGAACACCGCTACCTGTACAGGCAAAAACGCAGAAGAAGCGGTATTCCCGTAGTTTCCCTGGTTGGTTATACCAATACCGGAAAAAGTTCCCTGCTTAATGCCCTGAGCCGTTCTGACATTCTGGCGAAAAATGAGCTATTCAGCACACTGGATCCTACTACCCGGCGCATGATATTGCCCGATAAACGGCCTTTTCTTCTTACGGATACGGTTGGATTCATCCGAAAACTACCGCCTGCCCTGGTTACGGCCTTCAGGGCCACACTCGAGGAAATACATGAAGCCGATTTGCTGGTCCATGTGGTTGATATTACATCGCAGAATGCCGCAGAACAGTGCGAAACTGTTGAAGACATACTGAAAGACCTTGGAGTATTCGAAAAACCACGTATAACAGTCCTGAACAAAATAGATGTCCTGCAGCCTCCCGGTGGAAAATGGGACGAAAAAAAAGCCATGGAATACTGCATCGCTCAATCAGGCCAGCCTGCTCCAGATACTGTACTGATTTCGGCCTACAGGAAATGGGGATTCAACGCCTTGCTGGAGGCCATTAAAGAAAAACTGCCTTTTACTACTGCTTGACAGGCTGTTTCAATCCGGTAAGAAATAATTAATATTACAGTACTTCGAGGTTAAAAAACCTGTTCGTTATGTCATCTGTGCCTGCAAATGGGATAAAAATAAGTTCGCACAATATATGTTATGTAAGCTCTGAGTAAGCTTTTAACAAAATAATGCAATATGTTCCGTGAAGTTTATGAGTCCAGCTTGCCGACCTCTATAGTACCTGTTCCTTTACAGTACAGGCATTTCTCTTTTAATATGGGATGGTCATCGCAATACGGGCAGGATATTCTCAACTTGCTCTTGTCCTGAATATCCAGGTCCTTGACCTTCCATGACAGCTCTTTTTCCGAATGTACCTGTGTCCCGCCTACACTGGTCACCAGCTTGCAGTTTATCTTGCGGCAGGTTTCTGCTTCAGGAATATTCTCAGGCCCGGTGCGGTTGCCGCCTTTGGCAAAAATATCCGGCTTTACCATTTCCAGCGTCTTGCGCACAGTCTGGTCTTCATCAATTGAAGCAACAACTTCAGCAACTCCCTTGACGTTTTCCAGTATCTCTTTCCTTTCCTCAAAAGGAATGAATACAAACCCCTTTTTTCTCAGGAGAAAATCATCGCTGTTTAATATCACTACCAGTTTGTCACCCAGCTTTGCGGCCTCGCTGATATATCTGACATGACCGACGTGGATGGGATCGAAAGCCCCGCTTACCGCTACAGTTACATGTTGCTGTTTCATCTCAACTGCTCCTCTGCATACTGGAAATTTGCTACCAGACTTATTGTAGCATAACGGCGTATAATGGCAAGAGGTCAGGCTGTTACAGACGGCCCTGTTTTCAGCGCCTCTAATAAAGTTCTCCCAGTGAACTGATGTAGTATTTAGGATGTTCACAACTGCCCTTTTGCAGGCGTAAGTCCAGCCTGCGCTTGTCCTTCAACAGAGATTTTCAACCGGCTTGGTTATTGTTATCGTTGTCATCCAGCAGTCCTCCCAGTGTAGTGCCTCATAAACAGCTCTATAAGTAGCTTGAAGCTAAAAGCGTTCTGAACACTGTAGACTTAATTGACTGTCACTACACTAGCCTTCATTCCGGAATAATTATATCCTGCCTGCATTACAAGCTGGTTAAGATTAAGTTAACTCTCTGTAAAAACGGCGTAAAATTATCGGCATCATTCGTAAAGACAAAGGCCCTTGACAATAGAACGTTTGTTCTATAAAATGTAACTACCGGATATTGAGAGGCGATTTATGAGGATTATGAGCGTTCTGGTACCCCATTTTCCCCTTAAGTGCGAAGCGTTAAGGAGCCCTTCCGTAGAGGGTGTCCCGTCCGTGGTAACCTATGCGGAGGGATCGCAAAACCTGGTACTGGACTGCTCCGGCAGTCTGAAGGATATCCAGCCGGGCATGACACTTCAGCAGGCCCTTTCCCTGCACGGGGAACTCAAGCTGGTCTATGCTGATCTACCCTATTATCGCTCCGTTTTCAGTGAACTGCTGGACGGCCTGGCATCGAAGAGCCCTCTGGTTGAGGAATCGGACCTGGGCTGCGCTTACCTGGGACTGGACGGGCTCCAGTCGCTTTATCCGGACGATGAGTCCCTTGTGACCGCCGTCAGAGAAGCTGTTCCGGCCGTCTTCACGGCACAGATGGGTATAGCTGAAGGCAAATTCCCGGCTTATCTAGCCGCTTTATACAGTACTCCCGGCGGCTACCGCAGCCTGACAGGCGATCCCGGGCCTTTCCTCAAGGACCTGGACTGCGATGTACTGCCTATCTCATTTAAAAACAAGAGCAAGCTGCGCGAATTCGGAATACGTACCCTGGGGCAGTTGGCCGCTTTGCCTCCGGGACCGCTCCGCTCCCAGTTCGGCGCTGAAGGCAATAAGATAGTGAATTTGGCCGGGGGCTGTGATTACACCCCCCTTTTCCCTCGCTGCACGGAAGAAACAATCGAAGAAAGTACCACGCTCTCTTCCCTGACGGTCTCACTGGAAGCCATCCTGATTATACTGGAGACACTTCTCTCCCGCTCTTTCAACAGGGATAGTCTTAAAGGCAGGGGCATCAGCAGCCTTACCCTCTGGACCAGGAGATGGGGTTCAGGACACTGGGAGCAGGAAATCCATTTCAAAGAGCCTGCCGCGGATATCAAATACATCCTCTCGCGGATTAAGCCGGTACTGGAAAACTGTCCTCAGCCGGGACCGGTTGAACAGGTGGGAATAAAACTGACCGGGCTGGGTTACCGCAGCAGCCGGCAGAAAAGCCTTTTTTCGGAAGTCAGGGCCAGAGACCATTTGCTGGAGGATATCAGGCATCTGGAAGATAGACTGGGTAGCCCCCAGGTTTTCAAGATAAAGGAGGTGGAACCTTGGTCCAGGATCCCGGAAAGGCGCTACGCACTGATTCCCTTAAACCGGTAAATATCCCCGGGCTGGTAGAGGTGGAGGAAGATTCCCGGGGACTACCGGCGACAGTCAGGCTCAAGCGAAAACAGGCCGTCGCTGCCATTGAGGACAGATGGAGAATCGACGATGAGTGGTGGCGGGGCGAAGAGGCGATCTCGCGGCTCTATATCGCTGTCATTTTCAGCTCCGGTCAGCGGCTGGTCCTGTATAAAGACCTTATCCGGGACTGCTGGTACCGCCAGAACTGCTAACGATGTCTTACGTTGAATTGCACTGCCATAGCTACTATTCTTTTCATGACGGGGCTTCTTCACTGGAAGAGCTCCTGCTACAGGCCAGGAAACTCGGCTGCCGTGCCCTGGCCTTGACCGATCATGATAACCTGTGCGGGGCCATGCGCTTTGCACACCTCTCCCGCTCGCTGGAAATGCAGGGCATAATAGGCGCCGAGATTACACTCAAAGGGGGCAGTCACCTTACCCTTCTGGCACGGGACCGCCCGGGCTACCGCAATCTGTGCCACCTGATAACTGCCGCCCACAACTCAGGGGAGCGTGACAGGCCCGAGTTGCCTCCCGCTCTGCTCGGGGAACATGCGGCGGGGCTGGTTGCCCTTTCCGGCTGTCCCGGCGGAGAACTGGCGCAACTGGCAGCCGGACAGCGTTTCCCTGAAGCTCGCCGCCTGATCAGGCAATACCTGGAGTGGTTCGGCTGCGAAAACTACTACCTGGAGTTACAGCAAAACCTGGTAAAAGGAGACACCGGGCGCAACAAAAGACTGTTGGGTCTGGCCCGGGAAACAGGCGCTCAGGTGGCAGCCACAGGCAATACCCACTATCACCTGCGCCAGAGATCCCGGCTACAGGACTGTCTGGTCGCCATCCGTCACTGCAAGAGCCTGGATGAAACACACCGGGAACGCCGCCCCAACTCCGAGTTCTATCTCCGGACGCCGGCAGAAATGGAAGCCCTCTTCCATGATTGCCCGGAAGCCCTGGACAATACCCTTAAGATAGCGGAGCGCTGCACCCTCGACCTCAGCACCGACCTCAGCTACAGCTTCCCGGACTATCCCTCGCCGCCGGGATATACCCCCGACAGCTACCTGGAAAAGCTTTGCCACGAAGCGGCCCTGAGACGCTACGGCTCCATCACTCAGGACATCAAAGAAAGACTCGACCACGAGTTCCGCCTGGTCCGTAAATACAACCTGGCCGGCTTCCTGCTGCTCTATCATGAGGTGATCAAGATCGGAAGAGAGGTAATGATAGACCTGGGACTGAGCGATCCCTCTTTGCCTCTGGAAGAGAATCCCCCGGGCAGGGGACGCGGCTCTTCGGTCGCTTTATTGATAGGTTATCTGATCGGTCTTTCCCATATAGACCCGCTTAAATACGATCTTTCCCTGGAAAGGTTCCTGACCGAGGACGGTATGTCCAACGTTCCCGATATCGATCTTGATTTCCCACGCAGTATCAGGAAGGAGCTTATCCTGAGGACCCACCGAAAATGGGGCTGGCAGAATGCCGTCCTTACCGGCACCATCGCCACCTATATGGTAAAAGGGGCCGTACGAGACCTGGGTAAAGCCCTGGGACTGCCTGAAGCCGAGGTCGATCAGCTCGCTAAAGAGGTCGACTGGGGCAGCGCTAAAAGCCTTGAGAAGCAGATGAAGAACTCACCCCGCTTCCGGGACAGGATAAACGATCCCGTCTGGAAAGACCTGATCAGTCTGGCCTGCGAGCTGGACGGTTTTCCCAAGTACCTGGGACAGCACCCCGGCGGAATGGTCATTTCCTCCACTCCCTTAACCGATATTGTACCTGTTCAAAGAGGGGCCATTGACGGACGCTATGTCTGCCAGTGGGACAAGGACAGTATAGACGATGCGGGCTTTGTCAAGATCGATTTTCTGGCACTGGGAGCCCTATCCCAGATCCAGGAAGCCCTGGAACTGATCAAGCAGCGCACCGGTAAAAGAATCGATCTCTCCCGTATCAATTTCGAGGACAGGAAGGTCTACGATATGCTCTGCCGTGGAGATACCATCGGCATCTTCCAGATAGAATCGGCAGCCCAGATGCAGACTATCACCAGGCTCCGGCCCGCCAACCTGCTGGATATGGCCCATGAGGTGGGAGCGGTCAGGCCCGGCGTGGGTGTTAACGGCGGAGTCCAGGAATACCTGGCACGCCGCAGCGGCAAAAAGCCCCTGGTCTACGACCATCCCCTGGAAAAGCGGGCCCTGGAACGCACCCTGGGCGTGGTGCTTTTCCAGGACCAGGTAAACCAGTTGGCCATAGATGTCGCCGGGTTCGCTCCCAGCGAGGCCGACCGCCTGCGCCGCGCCTTCGGCAGAAAACACAACGCCGAACTCATCGAACAGTACCGCCAAAAATTTTTTGAAGGGGCTAAAAGCCGAGGAGTGGAAGCAGATGCCGCCGGCACCATCTTTAAAAAGTTCAACGGCCTGTATATGTTCCCGGAATCGCATGCCTTTGCTTTCGGAGTAACAGCCTACCAGGCCTCATGGCTGAAACTATATTTTTCCCTGGAGTTCTTCACGGGTATTTTCAATCAGCAGCCCATGGGCTTTTACAGCCTGGAAACCTTGAAAGAGGACGCCCGCAGACACAATATCCGGGTGTTGAACCCGGATATCAACCGCAGCCTTGCCAGGTGCACCATCGAAGACGGCGCTCTGCGGCTGGGTCTGTTGAATGTCCTGGGACTGGGAGCAAACTCAGCCGGTAAGATCGAAGAGAGCAGGGCAAAATACGGGGCCTTCAGGAACATCGGAGAATTTCTGGAACGCAGCGGAGTGATGGAAGAAGCAGCCTTTAACCTGGCCGGCGCCGGGGCCTTCGATAGCCTTGAACCCAACCGCAGGAAGGTAAAATGGGAGATCGGTCTCAGATACCGTCCGGTGAATTCTCAACTGCCTCTGCCTCTGCCGGTGGAGCAGGACCTGGTAGAACTGGAGCCGCCCGGCCGCTGGGAAAGCATGAAAGACGAGTACAGCGTGCTCAACCTTTTCCCTGCCGGACATATCATGGCCAGCCTGCGGCCGCGTTTTAACCGCAGCGTTCTTTGCAGCAGGGATATTGCGGGACTGGTTGACGGAGCGGAAATAACCGTTGCCGGGCTGGTAATTCGCCGCCAGAGGCCGCAAGGCAAGGTGGTCTTTATTACCCTGGAGGACGAATTCGGTCACATTCCGCTGATGGTCTTCCCCCATATATACGAACGGCATGAACATAAGTTCAAATCGCCCTTCCTGGTGGTGCAGGGCACACTCTCGAGACGTGAAGGTACGCACAATATCGTTGTATCCCGGGTACAGCCTTTCAACGCTCTTGATAAGCCTCTTCAATCGAAAGACTGGAGATAAATTGATTGCCGCCCGCGTCACCTGCCGGCATTTTTATTATTGGCGCTTATCTGCGATCTAATACAGGTAATCCCTCAATTTAGCCTTGTTCTGCGGGTCGCGCAGGATTTTCAGTGCTTTCAACTCTATTTGCCGTACCCGTTCGCGGGTTATGCCCATCTCCTGGCTTACTTCTTCTAGTGTCCGGCCTGCTCCGTTATCCAGTCCGAATCTGAGTTCTATAACCTGTTTTTCCCTTTCCGGCAGGGTATTTATCAACCCTCTGATCTGCTCTCTGAGGAAAGACTGTGTGGCCTCATCCTCAGGTCTTAATATGGACTGGTCTTCGATACAATCGCTCAACTGGTCATCATCTTCCCCGATAGGAGTTTCCAGCGATACCGGCTCCAGAGATATGGCTTCCAGTAAAGCGTTGACGGCAGGCGTCGTTATTCCCATGGACTGGGATAGCTCGTCATTGGTCGGTTTTCTGCCATACTCCTGAAAAAGTTTTTGCCTGGCAGCGGACAGCCTTTTACTGGTATTGACCATATGTACCGGTAGCCTGATTGTACGGGAACTGTCAGCTATAGCCCGGCTGATTGATTGCCTGATCCACCAGGTGGCATAGGTACTAAATTTAAAGTTCTTCCTGTGGTCGAACTTCCTCATGGTGCGGATGAGGCCCAGGTTTCCCTCCTGGATCAAATCGGAGAGTGACAGACCCCTCCCGACAAATTTTTTCGCTATGCTGACTACAAGGCGCAAGTTCGCCACGATCAGATGGTTGCCGGCTTCAGACGCCCGCTTCCTTATTCTCTGGAAATGCGCGGCGATTTCAGTTTCTTTTTTCTCCAGCCCTTCTTTGAATTCCTGGCTTCTTACAACATACGTTAAATCTGAAATGGAATGTGTCTGCCCGGCCGGCTTTACTAGAGACCAGTCGATCAGCAAATTGCTTAAAGAAAGCTGTACCAGGGCCTCTTCTGCTTTTGCCTGGGCCAGGCCGGTTTTACCTGTCACAAAATCAAGTAGTTGTGGATCAAGATACCCATCGATAGCCAGGTGTAGTCTGGGATCTTCCGCTTTTTGTGCGATAGTATACTCTTCATTTATTCGGCAATACCGGCTAACTGCTTCAAAGACTCGGCTGGATTTGACAAAGCCTTCGATTGCTTCAGACATTATTTCACTTTGCGTAATACCATTTTTATTTTTCGCTGTCAGGTTTTCTTCTACTTGATTTAAGTAATTACCCTGCTCAATCTGGCTACCCAGCCTTTTTTCTTCCTCTGCATTAAGTTTAGGTGTCTGGCCCATCTCGGACAGGTAAAGATAGACCAGGTTATCCATATCAGCTACACCCGTAGGAACGCTTCGGGATTCTCCACCTTGCCAGGTTTCTTCCATTTCAGACTCTACATGGTTTGGATTAAGGGGTAAAAGTACTTTATCTCCGGAGGCATCTTTTTTACTGGTTTGAAATACGCTTTTCTTGATTCTGGTTTTTGTAGTCATATTAACCTCCAAATTGCGTATTCGGACTTGGACCCGTTATAACTAAGATACAGGCATCCCGGCTATTGTTGTATCCGTATAGGTACTCAGTAAAACGCTGAAAGTACCGTAATACGGCGCGAAAAATCCCGTAGAAAGAAATGCACTGGGCTTAATACATGTTAAGAGTCCAGGAAGAAAGTAGTTATGTTAATAGGGTAAAGCTGATGCGTTGATGAAAGTGGACCGGCTGTAATCCGGGCAGGACTTTAAAGAAGGGCTGATATAGCGTTGCCCCGCTATAACAGCCCGGATTGCTTCGATCAATTCTTCGCAAGGGGATTCTTTAAGAATGTAAGCCATAGCTCCCGAGGTCAAGGCAGATACTAAATAGGCTTCATGGTTTTGCAGGGTTAGAATTATTGCACGTGTTTCCGAATTCCTTTCACGAAGCTGGCGGATGACCTCCAATCCATTAATCCCGGGCATCACCATGTCCAACACCAAAACGTCAGGTTTTAGATCAGTCACCAGATTTACTGTCTCCAGCCCATCCCCTGCTTCCCCGATAATATCGAAATCTGACTCGGTATTCAGAAAGGCTTTCAGTCCTTTCCTTACTACCACATGGTCATCCGCCAGCACAATTTTAATCATTACCCTAACCGATATTCGGATTATCCCCTTTATCTTGTTCTTTTAGTTTTTAAGATTTTTATTTTTCCATCACTGATTAAATTATACGGCGGGTATTCTCTTGTTTGTTATCCGTAAAGACACGTAAAAAAGCCTGTAAATGCTCGTATACAGTCACGTTTCCCATACGGATTGTTTCGGTTTCAATACCGGAGGAGTATCTGTTACGTAATCAATTTTAACACTGATCCGTTTCTAAAGGCATATCGAGTGTAGTGCCAGTCAATTAGGTTTACAGCTTTCAGCGCGCTTTTAGCTTCTATCTACTTTAATGCTGTTTATGAGACGCTACACTAGCGTCTTCCCTTCCTAAAGGAATACGGGAGAAGGATTTTATTGAAATGATTGAAACACCCTGTGAATAACCGCCTCAGGTCTTTCCGGGGATGATGCCGTGCTGAATGGCAAACTGGATTAACTGTGCATGATTGGCCAAATTCAGCTTCCTCATCAGATGGGTCCGGTGTGTTTCAACCGTCCTGGGGCTGATAAACAAACGTGCTGCAATATCGTTATTGGTGCTGCCCTGGGCAGCCAGTTGCAGTATTTCCAGTTCCCGTGTGGTCAACTGATCGAAGGGGTCCATGGGTTTCGTTTCAGTCTTCTGAGTATAGGCTTCTATAGCTCTTTCACTCAGCGGCGCGCTCAGGTAGCGGTGCCCTGAAGAAACTTCTCTTATCGCCCTCACCAGTTCCTCCGGCGGCGATTCTTTCAAAATATACGCCCTGGCCCCGGAACGTAATGCCTCCAGGACATAGGCTTCATTGCTGTGCATGGACAATACAACAATACCGGTCCCCGGGCTTTTCTTATTCAACTGCCGGGTCACTTCCAGACCGTTAATCCCCGGCATCATCAGATCCAGCACAAGGATATCAGGTTTGAGTTCTTCAACCAGTTTAACTGTATCAAGTCCGTCCCCGGCTTCTCCGATAATCTCAAATTCCGGTTCGGCATTCAGCAGTGCTTTCAGGCCTTTTCTTACCACCTGGTGGTCATCGGATAAAACTATCTTAATCATAGCGTCTGGGATTATTATAGCAGGTATTGCTATTTAAGTGGTATTTCAGCCTCAAGGCATGTTCCTGACCCAGGGAGGGTCCTGATATCGAGCTTGCCGCTTAATGATAAAACCCTCTCGCGCATTCCGGATATGCCCGTAGAGGTACTTGAGTACAGGTCTGAGGGTTTGAAACCCCTCCCATGATCTTCTAGCTTGAGTACTATTTTATTATCATCTGACCAGATTGTTATGTTAACTTCTTTGGCATTCGCGTGCCGGGCGACGTTAGTCAATGCTTCCTGGATGATACGATATATGGCTGTGTTCACTTCCGGAGAAAAGTCACCCTGTAATCCCCAGTGCTCGAATTCTACCTTGATTCTGGTCTGTAAAGTATAGCGTTCGATGTACCATAACAGTGTCGGCAGCAGTCCCAGATCGTCCAGCATGCTCGGCCTCAAGCTGAGCGATATATCCCTTACCTGCCTTATCAGTTCGGTCACGACTTCCTGTGCCTCTAAGATATTTGAAAGAGAACCGTCCGATCCGGTACGGCTGATCTGGGTCATCATCAAGTTTAGCCCGGTCAATGACTGACCGATTTCGTCATGCAGTTCGCGGGCAACTGACCTTCTCTCATTTTCCTGCACATCAACCAGCCTACGTGATAACGCCCGTAAAGCTTCCTCTGCATTCTTCTTGTCCGTAATATCGAAACTGAGGCCGATTACTCCGATTATTTTATTATTGTCTTTCAATGGCTCAACATAGCAATCAAGAATCTTGCCTTCCCAGTGTAATTCATAAGTAGCCGCCTCACCTGCCAGCGCCTTCCGGTGGGCTAGAATAGGGTTAAAATCCGGATCACTGGTATTGTAATAATCAAATATGCTCATACCTGACAGTTGATTGGGACTCAGATTAAAGGTCTTCAATCCCGCCCCGAGTGAAAGTTCGAATATCAACTGGCGATCGGTAGTCCATAACATGCAGGGTATTTGGTTTAACATCAGGCGCAGATGGGCTTCACTTTTTCGCAGGCTTTCTGCCATGCGTTTTTGTTCGCTGATATCATGAATTGTCCTGACTATCCCTTCCAACTCCCCGTTATCATCTATCAGCGGTACCGTGTTTACTACCAGCCATACGACCAGACCGTCATCACGTTCCAGCCCTAATTCAAAATTGAAATTACCCTTTCGAGTTTTCAATACACTGGACATCGGCAATTCCTCAACTGCCAGCGTGTGATATTCGGAATCAAATACCCTCTTCCCCAGGTCCGTACAGAGATTACCCTCTATTTCAGAAATTTTCTTGCCGGTAATCCGGCTCATGGCGGGATTGGCCTTTATCACCTTCCCCTGCTTATCTATCAGTGTTACCCCTTCAGACATGGAGTTGATCAGGTGTTCCAGTTGGGATTTGCTTTGCCTTAGTGCTTCACGTACCTTTTTGCTCTGTGTTATATCCCGCAGCATTGCCAGGTAACATGCTTCACCTTCCCACTGAGTCTCAACTACACTCATTTCGGCGGTATGTATCTCGAATTGGCTCTTCATTATGTCAATTTCAGACTTCCCGTCCGCCATCAGGGGATATTCGAATTGCGAATTTATTAGTCCTCCCGTCTCGCATCCCAGCAATGTTTCCGCGGCAGGATTAACCAGGCGGACTTTTCCGTCCTTATTAATGATCAGTATCCCGTCGGCGCTGCTAGCAACCAGATTCCTGAAACTGTTGGCGATAGCGAAGACCTTTTCCCTGGCCTGCCTGTGCTGCTCGATTTCACGGTTCAGGGCCAGATTTACCTTCTCGAGTTCTATGGTTCGCTGTTTAACTCGCAGTTCAAGTTCATCCTTCGATTGCGCCAGGAACTCCTCAATCTTTTTTCTCTCGGTCACATCCTGCACCTGTTCAAGATACCCTATAACTTCATGCGTTTCCTCGTTTTTCAGCGGGGTAACCAGCATATCAAGGTAGCTGATCCCTGACTTACTGGTCTCATACATACCAGAGGACTTTAATGTATTAAAATCCAGTGGAGTCTCAAATCCTACGGATTCGCCCTTAATCAGTCTTTCTTTTAATTTTCCGCTGATATTGTTGTCTTTAAAAAGGCAATAGTCGGAATATTTGGATTGTCCTGATACTCCAAAGATATCCAGACAGGCCTTATTTGCAGTGATTAATTTGCCCTCGCTGTCCAGTATTTGAATCCCGATAGGTGAGTTTTCAAATATTCCCCGAAACCTCTCTTCACTTTTCTTCAATTTCTCTTTAGTCTGTTGATTTATCGTGTTTCCAATCAACTCCCAGCGATTCCCCTGCCTTATCAGGGAGTACTCATGATTACGCAGGACATCCAGCATTTCCAGGGCATTGCATTTATCCAGACAATATGTGCAAATTGCCAGCATCCTGCGTCCGCGGATTGCCCTGTTTACGGCTGTTTCGTATTCTATGAAGTTACCCCAGTCCTTCTTTTTCAGCCAGGCTGAATCCCCGGTCACTCTCAACCCTTTAAACCCGCTGGATAAAGCGCCGTCCAGTTTTTCTATCCAGGCATCCAGGACCTCTTCCATACAAAAAGAGCCAGACTTCAGGTACCAGTCTGTATAAGGAAATAACTGGATTTCCCCACTCTTGAAATACCTTTCTATGTCCGGTATTTTTTTCTCCAGGGCTTCCCTTGCATCCCGCTCGCTGATAGAATCAGACAGAATCCATACACAAAGCTCATCATGTTGCAGACCGGCTTTGAAATACGGCACGATGATATCCAGCAGGTCTTCTTTCGTCTGATAGAACTGGCAGAAATGGGTTGACCAGGGTACACTCCCGATAATATCTATCCCGGTATTTATCAGTTCCTCGATCATATCTCTCATCTGTAATGTCCGGGTATATTATATCCCCTAAAAACATTATATAGTCAATAATGCCAGTTAAGTGCGCTGCTTACTGCGAATCTCCATCCATTTTTGATATTCTATGACGGGAAACAATATTACCTTCTATAACATTACCGGCAGATGGTACTTAAGTATTTCATTATTGCTGATAATCGCATTATGACATGTTTCAGCGATATGTTACAGGTGCAACCGGTGGCAATTGAATCCGGCTACATCAATAGCTGATTCCGCTATTATCCTCCGCTTTTGTATGGAGAACAGAAAAGAATGCAGCATCATACTTCAAAGCTAAATCAAGTTGAATAACAGGCGTAGCGGAGGATTAAGGGATTTGTTGAGAGTGATATAGTCTCTCTCTCCGCGGAGTATCCGGCAGAAAGCTCTCCAGAAGCGGTCGCTATCCTTTAGATAATGATAGAAAAAGCGAGGTGTAAGGCTGTTTATTTTCTGTATAGAACGGGCTATTTTCAATTCCGGAACGATTTCCCTCTCTACCGATATACGGTATGCCTTAAGGTCCGCCTTTCCGGACTTGTAATCCAGTATCGCTGTGCTCGCCAGATAGGCGCTTTTAAGAGCGTAATAAATACCCTCTCCTGTCAGCGGATCAATCAGTCCTGCGGCATCACCCAGCAGCAATATCCGCTGAAAATTCAGAGGAGTTGACTTCATTCTCATCGGCATTAAGTGACCCTGGATCTTCAGCCTGTCAGGGCGACCCAGTTGATAGGCTTCTATCAATTTACGGGTGTACAGTTCGAGATTCCTGGCTTTCCTTATGGAACCACCCGCTCCGGTATTGATCTGGTCTTTTTTAGGAAAAACCCAGGCGTATCCCCCCCTGATGCCCCAGTCCAGGCCTATCAGACCGTCCCATTGTTTAAAACATTCAGCCGCTGCTTTAACCTGGCTGCTGAAACCCAGACCGTACTTAAAGCTGTTTCTCAGCTTCATTGAACGCGCAATAACGCTGTTCGCCCCATCCGCTCCCGCTACAAGTGGTGTAGTAAACGAGCCGGAAATTGTGTCTATTCTTACCTGGTCTTTCTCTTCTTTTACCCCCCTGACTTCCATGTTGTCTTCCACACTGACTCCCGCTTCCCGTGCTCTTTCCACTAAAAACGCGTCAAATTTTTCTCTCAAAACCATATAAGCCAGTGGAAGATGGTAAGTCCTGACCCTCTCCGGAACGCAATTGAAGCTAAAACGGACACCGTAGATAGTGTTTTCCACGCATTCCGAAAAATCAAATGGTAACAGAGAACCCGCTCTGACAGTTATACCGCCGGCGCATACCTTGTTACGAGGGAGCCTGGCTTTCTCCACCAAAAGGACTTTCAAACCCTTGGTAGATAGCAGATACGAAAGGAATGTACCGGCAGGTCCGGCACCGACTACGGTAACATCATACTGGCTATACCGGCTCGTTGGCATGACTAATTATATGTTACAAAACCTCTAAAGTAAAACCACTACTCATGAAGATATATGGTCTCAAAAAGGCTTCAATTAAGAGCTAAATAAATTCTCTTCCATATACCTGTTATTATTGGCTTCAACAGACATACCGCCTGAGATTCAGGAGTTCCGGAACTCTTCAACCCTTTTTTCTATCCGGGTAATAATGAATGTCAGCAGGCGGTTGGGCTGGTTCGCTGGTTCAAGGCTGGTATATGAACTAGGGGCTTCTACAAAGTACTTGCCGTCTACGGCTTTTTTACGTACAAACTCCAGCATATTATAAAAACTGGCCTTTTTCAGAGAATAGGGAAATAGTGAAACGGCATCCATAACTCTCAGAATGCCGTACCTGGTTGCCGGATAACGAAGCGCCTGGTAACGCCGTCCAACACCGAAATACACTATTTGTATTCCCATGTTCCTCATTTCCCAGTGTTTCAGAAGGAGATCAATTGCTCCGTTAAAGCGGGGATCTTCCCGGTACTCAGGGTACTGACCCAGTAAAAGTAAAATATTCAGATTTTCCTGGGGACATGAAGGTTCGTTCTGGAAAGGCGCACCGACATCATGGTTCGGATTACAGTACCAGCCGCCATCCAGCCTCTGTGATGATAGATGGATCTGGAGGTACTTTTTCACATGCGGTTCATCATGGTAGCCCATGCGGGCGATAGCAGAAAGCAGAATTGCAGACTTGCAGTGATAGGTTGGTTCCATTCCATATTCGGTAATATATGTACCTTGGGGAGATTGAGTATCCAGGAATCCTTCGATTTCATCAGTCAGTCCTAATTCGGAAGCTGTCAATCCAAGATCAGCCAGAAAAAACAGGTCCCAATACGGATTCCCGTATTCATCCGAATTCATAAAGCCGCTTTTAATAGCAGGAATACCTCTCCGCGGGTTCTTTAACCGGTCAATAATTTCCTCAATCTGGCTGTCAGCCAGTACTGGCTGAACATAAGGTTTATTTCCCTTTAGCTGTAATTCCGTTGCGTACCTGAGCCAAATCGGACCTTCCATCAACCAATCGATAACTTTTCTATCCATTTCTACCGTCTTTCCCTGTCTTCCGACAATTTAGAAAATATTTCTATATTTATAACGCCCTTGAAATAGCTTGCATTTCAAGATCCCGATCAATCCGGAACAGGCATTGTCTAGTTCCCTTTTCATTGCATAGTCTTCACAATATTTCGTCCTCAGGCAAAACCGGGCTGAGGTGGTTAGTTCGTGCGTAACTCTAAGCTAACTTTTTTTACTCCAACTTTTAAAATATTTGGTTCCGGCTTGTCCGGGTTAGGATGTGAAAGATCATATTATTAACCCAACCTATAAATATAAGCCGCAGACAGTGTCCGCGGCTATTTTTAATCCAGTATCTTAACTATTCTAATGAAAAACCAGATTGACGATCCTGCATGGTTGATGGTAGGTTCATTAGCAACGGCCACCCATGCATCTAAAAATACTCCCATTCTGACACAATGGCGGAAAAATTAAATTAGTCCGGCCTGATATATTTCCAGCATAAGGACTCTTTTTGCCAGATCATATGGTTGCACTTAACACAAAAATATTGAGTTTTACTGTTTACTTGTTGTAATTTTATTCTTGACAGTTTCTGGCACTTGGGACAATACACTTTTTTTGCGGTTAACTTGACCAACTGGACTGGACCTCTCTTCTTTGATTAATTCCTGCTCGATTCGCCTTAATATGATACTTTATCTATTATATGACTTTGTTGCCTCTGTATGCAATTTTTTACGAAAGAGCATAAACGACTCGAAATATCCCTGGCATACGACTGATCTGATAACTGAAAAGGCAGACCCTGGATTATAATTGACAATTCTGGTACACCGGAGAGAAGGCTATCCACCAAACTCGTGATTCTGACTGTCCTCTAAAAGGTCTTCTATTTCCCTGACGATGTTTTGATTAATTGTTTTATGAGGCCTGGTTTTACCTCTACGGTATTCCTTTTCCAGTAGTTTTAAATTCTCCTGCAATTCCGGTTTCTGAGCTATAGCCTTTTCTATCTTCGAGAAAAGAAATTCGCTGTCCCTTTTGGCATCTGCCAGATCGAGCTCTATTCCCATCATCCGGTTCAGTTTAAGCATAAGCTTATATGCAGCCATAAAGTTGATTACCTGGACATAGTGCGGAGTATGGGCCCACAGGCTGATTGCAGGGATTCCTCTTTTGGCTGCTTCTACCATCAATAGTGTATATATACTTGAAGGTCCCTTGTAGTTTATCAGCTCTATCCCCTGCTCTTTAATCTCATCTGTAAGATTCGCCTGGTTAACTACCCCTGTAATGCGAACAGGAACGGTATGCGGTATTGCATCAAAAGAACCGCCGATAGTCACAATCCTGGCTACCTGATAGCTCCGTGCAAAATCCAAAAATGTATCTATATATCTTACCCATTTTTGTTCAGGTTCCGGACCGGAGGCAATAATCAGGTCATGCTCTCCCAAAAGATTGTGATAACAGCTAAAATTTGTGGTGACTATATTTACAGTCTGAATTAGTCCGTTTTCGATATTGACCAGCGGACGTTTGCGATCATTACCTGCTGACTGGTAGACGTAGAATTCATCCGGTTTAATCTCGGCGAAAACATTAGCTTTCAGTCTTCCAATCAGATACCAGGCTACTGCCGAGGAGACCTGCCCGGCGTTACCCCAGCCGCTGAAAGCCAGCAGTAAGTTGGGTTTAGCCAGGTTGGGCCTTTCTCGCCAGACTATATCTTCATTCATTGAGTCTACCTCTATTGATGGGAATTTATCAGGTCGCCCAGTATTTTGACCGCCGGCGGTAAGACTTGCCCGATAGGTTCCCCAAACCGCAGGTGCGCAACACTATCAAGGGGGGTATCACCCTGGTTGATAATAACCAGGCGGGCTCCTGTCTCCAGGGCTATCCTCGGCATATCCGCCGCCGGGGTTACCACCAGGCTTGAACCGATTACAACAAAAAGGTCGCAATCGCGGGAATACTGTATTGCCAGGTTTAGATCCTTCCGTGGGAGAGACTGCCCGAAATCAACCACACTCGGTTTCATTTTTCCGCCACACAGCGGACAGTTGCCAGCGTCTTCAAAGTTGTCCATTGTGAACTCACAAATGGTACAGCGAATTTTGGTTAAGTTTCCATGCAACTCCGCCAGTAGTTCCGGACGAATACCGGATTTCAGGTGCAGGTTATCGACATTCTGAGAAATCAGGAAATAGAGCCTGTTGAGATTTTGTATTTCAACAATGGCTTTATGACCGGCGTTCGGTTCGACTTCATGCCATTTGACTGTTCCGGGTGATGTAACAGGAAGGCCTTTATCCTTGCGCGTCCACAAGCCGTTCGGACCTCTGAAATCAGGCAGTCCTGACTCGGTACTGATCCCTGCCCCTGTAAACACCACCAGGTGGTGTGACTCATATATCCACTTACCCAGCCTCTCAATCCGCCGGTCTAATTCGTCCATAGATCTGCCCCCCGCATTGATTCTAATTATGCCAGGTCATGCCTGAGAACGCACACCCCTATTATAGACCAACCGGCAGCCGGATTAGTAGATCAAACCCCTCTTTGTCCGTAGTCTTTTCACTCGATCGGGTTTAAAAGACCGGATATTGAGAATATTTTCACCCTGAGCAGATCGCAGACCGTTTCTGAAAATTCCAGCAGTCGTGATTATCCTGCCGGACTATTTATAATCGCGATAGTGAAGAAAATCCATCCGGAAAAGTCTAAAACCAGATGTTCTTTTTCACAAAATCGAAATTTTCTCCTACTGCTTCCTTTCCCTGGATCACGCCGGGATGATCGTAAGGATGACCGCATAATAAATATTCAACGTCCAGTTGAGAAAGCATATCTATGCTTTTTTTCAACAAAAACGGATCGCCTCCGGGAAGGTCCACTCTGCCAGTGTTGTGGTAAAATATGACGTCCCCTACCGCCAGTGCTTTCATGGCAGGCCAGTATAATGATACTTCACCGGGTGAATGTCCCGGTGTGCGGTATACTTCAACTCCGGCCGAAGATGAACCGGGAAGCTTCAGTTCGCCTTCCTCCAGGTTGATATCAACCGGCCCCAATCCGAATCTCTGGTACATCTGTATATCGTCATTATGTAAAGCTATCATGGCACCGCTTTTCTCTTTAAATTTCCCTGCCGATTCAACATGATCCGGATGAGTATGGGTAAGCGCTATCAGACCGATATCCTCGATTTTAATGCCGTCTCTTTCAATCTCTTTTGTCAGCATTTCGAAAGCAGGTTCATGCAGATAAGGCGTTACAATATGCCCGGGATCAATCAGGATATGCCTTCCACCCGCTAATACGGCACCGAAAAGAAAGGTATTACAGTTGTTGTCGTTTCCTTTCCATACAAACGCATAAAGATTCTCAGCTAATTTCATCTTATTTCTCCCAGTCAATTAATAACTCAATCATGTTTGAAAGAGCCCTTTTTATTGAAAATATTTATGCAGTAGTCACATCATATCCTGCCTGCAATAGGACATCGGCTACTACCTTCCCCAAATTTTCGTCTAACTTAAATTTCAGAATATAATCCCAATTTATCGTTATGTTACTATGTTGTCAAGGTCAACCGGAGCTTTCCGGAGCAATCCATATATAAAGCCACAATTGATTGCGGATATTTTTGAGCCTGGTTAAGGCTCCAGGCATCCACGAATTTGCCTCTGCGCAGGTCTTATTATAAAATATTTATGTACATTGGGAGGTGAATTTTTTTATGCCGACATACGAATATGAATGCAGTGAATGTAACTGGCGCTTTGAGAAAAAACAGCGGTTTCAGGACGAACCTGTAGCAGAATGTCCGAAGTGCCAGTCAAAATCGAGAAGGATAATGGTACCTTCTCAAATAATCTTTAAGGGCAGCGGATTCTATGTAAACGACTACCCTAAGACTTCAAACCATGAAACTTCTGAAAAACCCAAACCTGAAGCCGGGTCTGATGGAAACTTGGTTAAATCTGGAGCAGTGCAAGCGGCAGTGGATAGCTCCAAAGGGGCCGCCGCAGGACAAACAACCGGTAGCAGCTCCAGCCAGCAAAAACAGGGGACTGATAACAAAACGGGAACTTAAGAGGACTTGAAGGCGCTTTTACAAAGAGTATCCAGGGCTTCCGTGACAGTTGAGGGTCAGGTCATGGGCAGCATTGGCGCCGGGCTGGTTGTGCTGGTAGGAGTGGCGGAAGGAGATACTGGCAAAGATGTGCATTACCTGGCTAAAAAAACACTCGGACTGCGTATTTTTTCCGATTCTGATGGTAAATTCAATTTATCAGTATCGGATATCGGGGGTGGACTGTTGCTGATCAGCCAGTTTACTCTCTTGGCAGATGCCCGCAAAGGCCGCCGCCCGAGTTTTACCGGCGCAGCGCCTCCGGATATTGCCGAAGACCTCTTTAACCAGTTCGTCAGTGAAGTCCGCCGGAGCGGTCTCAAGGTGGAAACTGGAAGATTTCAGGCCCATATGCTGGTTGAAATACATAATGATGGACCTGTGACCCTGATGCTTGACAGCAGAGACAAACCCTCCGGCTTTGCTGGCACTCCTGCATCTTCCGGCATTTCATCAGGGGATAGCCGTGCAGCCCGATCTCCGGACTTATAATCTTTATGTCGAGTGTAGTGCCTCATCAACAGCTTTAAGTAGCTTAAAGCTAAAAGTATGTTGAACACTGTAGACTTAATTGACAGGCACTTCGCTAGTATTCCAGCTCAAGGCTGATATCGAGCGAATTGTATGAATGAGTTAGCGCCCCTACTGAAATGAAATCCACTCCCGTTTCAGCCACGGAACGCACTGTATCCAGGTTAATGCCTCCGGATGCTTCTATCTCCGTCCTTCCCGCAATTAAACCGACCGCCTTCTTCATTTCAACTACCGTCATGTTGTCCAGCATAATGATATCCGCCCCTGCTTCAGCCGCTTCCACCGCCTCCTCTACCGTCTTGGCTTCTGCCTCCACTTTAAGTCCCTGCGGCGCTCCTGCCTTTGCCATAGCAATTATCTCCCGGATACTTCTGCCCGTAACACGCAGTGCGGCAATGTGATTGTCCTTTATCAGTATTGCATCACTCAAGTCCATTCTATGGTTTCTTCCGCCCCCGGCGCTGACTGCGTATTTCTCCAGCAGTCTGAGAGTCGGAGTGGTCTTGCGGGTATCCGCAATATCCACCTTCAAACCTCGCACTTTTTCGACATAAAGGGAGGTAGTTGTGGCAATTCCGCTTAAACGCTGCAGGAAATTTAAAGCGACTCTCTCAGCCTTCAGAATGGCTCGAACGTTCCCCTTGATGAACATGACCGTATCACCGTTCCTGACTGTTGCTCCATCCTCTATCCTGGAATCTACCAACAGCGACCGGTCAGATTTCCTGAATACTTGTTTCGCCACCGGAATCCCCGCCAGTATTCCCGGGGTTTTAACCAGTATATTGGCCCTCCCTGTCAGCTCCGGAGGAATTAGTATTTCACTGGTTACATCTCCGTTCGGGACGTCTTCTGCCAGCGCCTGTTCCACCAGCCGGTCGACATATTCCAATGGTAGGCTTATTATTTTCATTACTATCCCCCTCGCTTTTAAACGTCAAATAGTTGAATCAGCGGCCTTGATCGGGTATCGCTCCTGGATTTTATAACCCGATCGGAGTCAGCAGGTAAAGGTAATATTCTTTTCCCACTCCCCGGAATGCTGTGAAAAATCTGAGCGGAAATGAGCTCCGCGGCTTTCTTCCCTGCATAAAGCAGCTTCCGTTACCAGACGCCCGGTTAAAACCAGGTTA
Source organism: Dehalococcoidales bacterium (assembly GCA_016926695.1). Next base: position 46,757 of record JAFGOB010000028.1, read on the forward strand.
TTCAATTCATAGCTTGGACGATCCGTCGGCTCTGGTAAACTGTCCTGCCATAACGCCAGTGTGTCTGCCGCCTGTATCAGGCCAGCCTGATCACGTATTATGCCGACCTTATTCCACATCAGCTCCTGTAATGCGCGCAGGCTCACACGAGGATGAATGTCAGTTGAATTTCTCTGTGAGAGGGTGCGGTGAATTTCGGATATCTTGCGTGGTGTGCTTTCGATATCGTTCTTACCCGTCTTTTCCACTATTTTTTTACTGAAGACCAGCACCTCCAGCATGGAGTTGGAGGCCAGCCGGTTTGCGCCATGTACTCCGGTGCAGGCTACCTCGCCTGTGGCAAAAAGCCCGGTAACATTTGTCTCTCCCCAGATGTTGGTCTTCACACCCCCCATCATGTAATGGGCTGCCGGTGCTACCGGTATCAGACCTTTGGTTATATCCAGACCATGATCAAAACAATACTTGTAGATATTGGGAAAACGCGTCATGACAACACGTACCGGAAGATGGGTTACGTCCAGAAAAACTCTGTCCGAACTTGTTTTTCTCATTTCAAACAGGATGCTCCTTGCCACAACATCGCGCGGCGCCAGCTCGCCGTCAGGAGTATAGTCTTTCATGAAGGGCAACCCTTCAACATTACGTAAAATCCCGCCTTCCCCTCTTACCGCTTCCGATATCAGGAACGGCTGTACACCCGGCAGGCGTAAACCGGTGGGATGAAATTGGTAAAACTCCATGTCCGTAATCTCGGCTCCGGCTTTGTATGCCAGGGCGATCCCGTCGCCGGTTGCAACATCCGGATTGGTGGTAAACTTAAACAGGTTGCCGGCCCCTCCCGTAGCCAGTATAAGGTGTTTTGATTCGAACTCGAGCATAGACCCGGTACGCAGATCCAGGGCCTTCACTCCCTCGGCCACACCTTCCTTTACCATAATGTCAGTCACCAGGCAATATTCCAGGACTTTGAGTTTATATTCGAGCACGCGTGTACTTAGAGTAGCCTCGATGTGAGCGCCTGTGGCATCGCCACCGGCATGCAGGACGCGCGGCACGCTGTGTGCCGCTTCCAGAGTCAGAGCAATCTCACCATCGACAGTATCAAAAGGTACACCCAGACGGACAAGATCGGAGATCCTGTCCGGGGCTTCCTGGGTTAAAATACGAACGGATTCAGGATCACACAGACCGTCTCCTGCCTTTATTGTGTCACTAAAATGAAGGTCCGGCGAATCATTTAAACCGATAGGTGCTGCAATCCCTCCCTGGGCATGCTTGGTATTACAGTCATCGATACTCCCTTTGGTAATAATAAGCACCGTACCCTGTCCGCTGGCCAGTAATGCCGTATATAATCCTGCAATTCCGCTGCCAATAATAATATAATCATAGGTACTCATACCAATACCCTCCGGAACAATTTATTCAGATACTGGCAGGCGAATTATTTCACGCCAGTATCCGTCTCAACCCGGTACCTGGCTTTGCCCTCTTCATATAGGTCACTGCCATATATATCATTGATTACAGTCACAGGGAAGTTTTCGACCTCCAGCCTCCTCACTGCTTCAGCCCCCAGCTCTTCATAAGCTACAACCTCAGATTTCTTAATACCCTTTGCGATAAGCGCTCCGGCGCCACCGATGGCAGCGAAATAGACCGCCTTATGGCTTTTTATGGCTTCTTTCACTACTTTGGACCGGTTTCCTTTACCGATCATACCTTTGAGTCCGGCTTCCATCAGACGTGGTGAAAATCTGTCCATGCGACCACTGGTTGTAGGGCCGGCCGAGCCAATAACCTGCCCTGGCTTGGCCGGAGAGGGACCCATATAATATATAGTTTGTCCCCTTATATCAAAGGGCAGGGGCTGCCCCCTGTCCATAGTTTCTACCATCCTTTTATGCGCTGTATCACGAGCCACGTAAATAACACCGGTCAGCAATACATTATCGCCGGCATGAAGATCCATCACGGCTTCATCCGTTAACGGCAGCTTTACCTTTTTCAGCATCCGGTTCTCCTATCCTGAACAATACCGGTGGTTTCAATACAACCACATCATAACATATAAGATAAATCTTCTCGTTTATCAACTTCAAACAAGGTTCACCTATTAGGTTTACCCGGTTCTCGTTCGGGCTTATATTACAGCCTCCTTGTGCCGGGAACTATGACAGTTCAAGTTTATCGCGACAGGCATGCTGGCAATATGAGCGGGAAATACCTCCACATTAACCGCCAGGGCTGTAACCCTGCCTCCGTAACCCATGGGACCGATCCCGAGATCGTTAATCTTTTTCAAAAGCTCCACTTCCAGTTCAGCTACCTCGGGATCAGGATTGTGTTCGCCAACTTTGCGAAGGAGAGCTTTTTTGGCCAGCAAAAGCGTTCTCTCGGCGGTACCGCCAATCCCCACTCCCACAATCAGGGGCGGACAGGGATTGGAACCGGCTTCATCAACTGCTTTTATTACCAGGTCGACAATCCCCTTTCTTCCATCAGCCGGGGTAAGCATACCCAGACGGCTCATGTTTTCCGCCCCTCCTCCCTTGGGCACAACCGTGATCTTCAGTCTGTCACCGGGTACGATCTCCGTATAAATCAGGGCCGGTGTGTTGTCTCTTGTATTTACACGAGAGGAAAAAGGCTGGTTGACCATCGATTTTCGCAGGTAGCCTTTGTCATAAGCCTGCCTCACACCTTCATTGATTGCCGTGTTGAAATCTCCGCCGCTGATATGTACCTCTTGTCCCAGTTCGGCGAATACTACAGCGGCACCGCAGTCCTGGCAGAGGGGAATTTGTTCGGTAGCCGCGATATCGGCATTGCGGATGATCTGGTCCAGCACTTCTTTTCCTACTGCGGACTCTTCCACCCCAGCGGCTTCCTTGAGGGCCGTCAGGACATCCTCGGTTAAATAAAAGTTGGCTTCGCAAAATAGCCTGGCTACCGTGTTGCTGATTTCATCTGCCTTGATTTCCCTCATATCTTTACTGCTCCGTAACAAGTAGTATTTCTATGCTATGCTATGCTATGCTATACTCCGTTACACAACTAAACCCCCGCTTTTCAGTCTCTTTATTATCGACCGCCGGGGTAAACAGGATCGCCTGTCATCGACCACGGACTGGTATGAGTAATCTTTACCTTCGCCAGTTTGGCCTGCCATTCCGCCGTGTCCTTGAAAAATATTAGCTTGTCACTGCGTGTCCGTCCGTACCATTTTTCTCTATCCTGCCCCTCTACCAGAACCTCCACTTCCATGTTCAGCATTGCGCGGTTAATCTCAGCAGCTATCCCCGCCTGAAGGTGTTCGATTTCATTCAACCTGCTCTTTTTCACCTCCACAGGCACATTATCCTTTAGTTCCCGTGCAGCCATGGTCCCGGCACGAGGGGAGTAAGCAGCGACATGCACCACATCAAATCTAACCTGAGAGAGAAGATCAAAGGTGTGCTGAAACTGCTCATCACTTTCCCCCGGAAAACCCACGATGATATCTGTGCTCAGTGAGATTGGAGTAGCCGCCCGGCGAATCTCAGCGATAAGGTCCAGATAGTGTTCCACGGTATACCCGCGACGCATAGCCTTTAATATCTCATTATCTCCTGCCTGGATCGGTATATTGATCTGCTCGCATACTTTACCCAGGCAGACAACAGCCTGGATTAGATCGGGCTTCATATCCTTGGGATGATTGGTCAGGAATCGAATGCGCAGAAGCCCCTCCATGGCATTCAGGCGCGTCAGCAGGTTCACCAGCCCAATCATCTCAGGTAAATCATGGCCATAAGAATCCACGTTCTGACCGAGCAGGGTTACTTCTTTCACTCCCATACTGACAAGCGTTTTTACTTCTTCTTCAATTTCATCCGGTAATCGACTCTTTTCCCGTCCTCTGCGGTAGGGAACAATGCAGTAAGAGCAGAAATTATTGCAGCCCTGTATTATGGGAACAAAAGCGGTTACACCTGGAGAGTTGGGAACCAACTGTCCCTGACCTTTTTCATCCAGCCGGCCGGGAAATTCACCAGCCGGGAAAAAATAGTCAACGTAGGGATATTTTTTCCTAAGTATATCTGTATCAGGTTCCACAAAGCAGCCGGTCACGGCAATAATCACATCCGGCCGTTTTTTCTTAATCACTCTCAGGTTGTACAGCTTGTTTATTACACGGTCTTCTGCGCTCTGGCGCACTACACAGCCGTTAAGTAATATAAAATCGGCGCTTTCGATATCGTCAGCGAGCTTGAAACCCTTATTTTCAAACCAGGTTGAACACCTGTCGGATTCAGCCCTGTTCATCTGGCAGCCAATAGTCCATATGTAGTAGTAACGCTCTGGTTTAAGTCTTTCGTTCATTATCATGGTATGTCTTTATATTAGTGGAATTACCGGAACTAGAAAAGTATAGCCAATTTGCTATAATTTACGGAGTTTAAAGCGGATTGAAATTCCTCACCGAAAAACAAGTTGTGGGTGCTCTCAAATAATGGAAAATATAAAGGTCGCAATCCTGTTTCCCGCTTCAGGATATATAAAAGGAATTGAATAAATAACGTATAGCTTTACTAAATATCAGATTATAACAGATAAGTCCAGAAAATTCCACTGCTGACAGTCTGGCGGAGGGATGGAGATTCGAACTCCAGACCCCACTTTCGCAGGGCAAGCGCTTAGCAGGCGCCCGCACTAGACCACTATGCGATCCCTCCACACATTTTGAGAGGCCGGCAACACAGTTACCAGAATAATATTATCATACTCGCCGGATTTGCTCAATAACCGCCGTGCGATTTAGATACAAATATAAAACCAGATCAAGAATGTTACATTATTATCCCCAGCCCCAACTTCTAAAGCCGGTAACATATATATCATTCTTTAAAACGGCGACACTTCTTCCATAAAGATTTATTGTGCTAAACGGCATCGTCTGAAGCATCAAAACAGGGGTACGCGGCCGGTTGAGCCTCTGAGACTCAGCTTTCGTTCATCGTTTCTATCGAAATGCCCTGCGGCGTGTTTTCCGTATTTTTTTCCGGACGCTCAAAAAGGTCTCCCGCCTCGCTGTCATTCCCGTATTTTTCCGATAGCATGATATGACCGAAAAGAAAAGGTTTGCCGACTCTTTTTACATTCACGGGACAATGCTGTAGTCCCCTGGGAATATATATTATAGAAGTAGATGTAATAGTATGGAGCTCCCATTCTTCTCCGAGGGCTATTTCAATCACGGCATCGAATTCTTTCATATTCAACGGGTTCCCGCCGATAAAAAGGAGATATTCATCAAAATCATGTTTGTGCGGAGGGTCCGGTAGCAGATAAGGCTCGGTAACACAGTTAAGCCCGAAATTGCAGTTCATACCCGTGATCCCGGACCAGAGCTCTTCCTTACCACTAAACGAGGGAAGATGCTTCCGGTTTTTAAAAACCGGATAAGTCACCGCGTCATGCAGTATGTATTGCCCGTATCTTGTATCAGCCATTACATCCTCCTGAATTTCAGAATTTTAACTCTTACATTGCAGATAATACCGTATCAGGGGAAAAAAGGAAACCGGCGTAAAAGATGGTCGTATTTAGAGGTTCAATGTAGTATACGGCTCTTATGATATCTACTAAGAAACACCATTCTATCCAATACATCTGTGACGGGGCTGTGGGAAGGTACGGAACTCGCTGCCATTAGCCGAGCATATGTAGCAGGAATGGGATCAGTATCAGGCTGATGATAGTTGTGACAAATACCACGCTGGCTACCAGCCCTTCTTCACTCTTGTACTTGGCCGTTATCATATACGTATTTACGGCAGCCGGCATGGCTGAAACCAGCACTACCACCGATCTGAATACACCGGTCAAATCAAAAAGGGCCGCCACCAGTAAACCCAGACCCAGCCCTCCCCCCAGCCTGATCGCTGAAGCCAGTAGCGTGGTGTATATCGAGGTTATTCTTACCTGTGACAGACTATACCCCAGTGTCAATACTACCAGAGGTACAACCATGCCGCCTATAAAATCGAGAGGTTTTACGATTATTTCCGGTACTTCTATTTTCAGGAAATTAAGTACAAGCGCCAGAATGGCCACGTATATTGTAGGTACCTTCAGCATGGTTTTCAGGTTTTCACGCCAGCTTTTTCCCGCTGAAATGAAAATACCCAGAGAATAAAGCATTAATATATTGGGAATATAATAAAGCGTAGCTACCAGCAGCCCTGCCGAACCGTAAGCCAGGCTGATAATAGGAAAGGGAATGTTGACAGTATTGGGCAGGGAAATGGGGAGATAGAGTCCGGTATGTTTCTCTTTTTTGACTCTGAATACCAGCCATCCTGCCAGTCCGCAGCCGAGAGTCACCAGCAGATTTGAAGCCCAGACCTTGGCCGCATCCATTAAAACGATCTGCTGGCTCAAAATAGAAACGAAAGCCAGGGCCGGTAATCCCACGTAAAAAACAATATCCACCACGCCGGACATGTCGATCTTGATCGTTTTACCCAGAATATAGCCTATAAGGATGGCTATAAAGGTCGGAAGGACAACCCTTAGAATTTCAGAATAAGGCATCGTTGATATTTTTTATCCCGGCTTCCGGGAATATACTGTTTAATCGTTTCATTTCTTTCCATATATTATAGGATAGTTGACTCTGTATGTGAAAGCTGCCGCTTTTAGCCTGGGGGCGCAACTTGATCCGGTTGATTTATTATGATTGTGTATCGCCCTGCCTTTCGCTATACTGCACATAGGAAAGATTACCCTTAATCAATATCCCCGTCATCATAATCTGCCTGATAAAAAACACAGGAACAAAATAATAATTTAGCAGTTTAATAAAAAAGGAGGAATCAAGTGGCATCACAGGGTATTTTTGATCTTTCGGGAAAAGTTGCTTTGATAACCGGCGCCAGCCGGGGACTCGGACGGGCATTTGCGGAGGGAATGGCGGAATTCGGGGCGGATGTAGCCTGCACCGGAAGAGATAAGGCAATGTTAGACGAAACAGTTAAGATCATCGGCAAGTACGGACACCGGGCAATCGCTATCATCGCAGATATGACCAGAGAGGATGATATTCGCAGGATGATGGATGAATGTGAAGCTAAACTGGGCAAAATTGACATCTATGTTAATAATGCCGGGGTAACCAGTCCGCCGACAAAAATCCATTTAATTGATGTGAATGACTGGGACAGGGTCATCAATACTAATCTGAGGGGAATGTTCCTGGGTATTAAATATGTGATCCCTAAAATGTTGAAAAACAAGGGCGGTTCGATTATCAATATCACATCCGTTGCAGGACTGAGGGCTGAGGTTCCCGAAGTCGCTCCTGCTCACTATGGAGCTTCCAAGGCTGCTATTATTAACCTGACCCAGGTAGCTGCTATGGAATATGCACGAGATAATATCCGGGTCAATTGCATCGCTCCCGGTATCCATTTGACGGAATTGGGACACCCCAAAGGCGTGGTACTGGATGACGAAACAATAAAAAAACTGGAAGTACGTACCAGGGAATACTGTGCCAGCGAAGTCCCCCTCGGCCGCCCAGCCCTTCCGTCAGAGCTTAAGGGACTGGCGATATTGCTTGCATCGGAGGCTTCCAGCTATATTACAGGTCAGGTATTAGTCCAGGATGGAGGCCAATCCGCCAGGTTGTAAAAAATACCGCTATTTACGGGTGTTGATCGGGCCTTTCTTTCGGCTTTATCACACTATTGAGCTTCTCCGCCGGATATTTCTCGAAAGCGTCCGGCGGAGTAGTATGAATAAAATGTCAATCTTGCTTCATTACCATGTAGCCTATGCCCGGTTTGGTCAAAATATACTTGGGGCTCTTGGGATTGTCTTTCAGTTTCCTTCTTAACCGGCAGATATTAACCTGGAGCACCCTGAAGTCTCTGCAATATTCTTCACCCCAGACTTCCTCCAGCAACTGGCTGGAGGTCACCACTCTGCCTGCATTCATCGTCAGGTATTGCAAGATCCTGTCCTCCACAGCGGTTAGCTCGACCATTTCACCCTGAAGTGTAACCGTATGCCGGGAAAAATCCACCACCAGATCTCCATGTAGAAACCTCGATTCAGACGGACTTTTGGGGTTGCTCATGGTCCGGCGGAGCACGGCCTTTATACGTGAAAGCAACTCCCGCAAAGAAAAGGGTTTGGTCAGGTAGTCGTCAGCGCCGCAATCAAGACATCTCACCTTGTCCGTTTCACCCTCCCGTGCGCTTAACATGATAATGGGTATTTTAGACCATTCCCTGATTCTCCGGCAGACCTCGAAACCATCTAGCTTGGGCATCATTATATCCAGGATTATCAGGTCAGGAAGCTCTTGTTCAATAACCTGTATGGCCTCTTCTCCGTCCCCCGCCAGTAAAACCTTATAACCCCTGGCTTCCAGATTCGCTCTTACAAACTTCCTGATAGAAGAATCATCGTCCACTGCTAAGATATTTACAGTTTTCACGGGCTTACCCTCCTGTAAGTTTGAAATAGCTTTGTTTCTTCCTGTGATCGTACCATTCAAACTGCCGGGCAAATGTGGGATAT
>JAFGOB010000003.1 GCA_016926695.1 Dehalococcoidales bacterium
TATGGATGGGAGGTAACAAATTCCTGGGGAAACTATGGGAATGGCCCGGACGAGTTCCAGGACATAATAGACATAGCGGTTGATAATACTAACGGATACCTATATGTAGTAGACCAAAGGGGACCGGATACGCGGATTGCAAGGTTTACTACCGATGGTGAATATCTGCAGGATATGCCCGACGGATATAACTACCCTGAGGCAATTGATGTGGATACCGAGGGAAATCTATATGTAGCCAATACAAACAACCATGAAATACTGAAATTTAATTCCGATGGCATGCTGCTGGCCTCAATGGGAGAATATGGTGAGGAGGAAGGTAATCTTGTTTCTCCCTTCCGAATTATAGTAGATGAAAATGATAACGTGTATGTTGTGGACAAGCCGAGCACGGTCCCCCTCTACCGGGTACAAAAATTCTCTCAAATAGCCGGCGGTGCCCGCCCGGAAATTCCAGATGATGTTCCTGACCGTGATGGCGATGGTCTGTTGAATGATGTTGAAATTGATGGCTGGGATATAACCTATACTGATATGAGTGGAACCCATACCATTCATGTTACAAGTGATCCATTACTTGTTGATACTGACCTTGATGGACTTACTGATTTACAGGAACACGATATGGGAACAGACCCACAAGACCCGGATACTGATAACGACGGACTAAGTGATTTGGCTGAATGGCAGGGATTCTCACCTCAAACTAATCCCAAGCATTTTGACACCGATGGAGATGGTCTGCCTGATGGTATTGAGATAACGTACGATAGCGACCCCAATACAGAGGATACTGATGGAGAGGGACTCTCCGATGCCCAGGAATTCGGGCTCGGGTCGGACCCGAACAATACCGATACCGATGGCGACGGTCTAGATGATGCCAGTGAAGCAGCGCTTAACTCCAATCTGGCTTCGCCGGACTCGGACGGAGATTTCCTGTTTGATGGCGAAGAGGTTACCTTAGGCACAGATGTAAATAATGGTGACACTGATGGCGATGGCTTGAGCGATGGCATGGAAAGCGCAGTCTACAGTACGAATCCGTTGAACGAAGACAGTGATGGCGACGGCTTGAGCGATGGCAAAGAAATACTCATCTACAAGACGGATCCATTAAACGAAGATACCGACGGCGACGGAATCCCGGATGGGACTGAGGTTGAGCAGGGCACAAACCCATTTTTAGAGGATTCTGACCATGACGGGGTGTCCGACAATGAGGAGATGGAAAATGTAGCTCCAGCAGTTGATGCAGGACCTGATGATACCATAGAAGAGGGTGACACCTTTACCGGTTCGGGCTTCTTCACCGATCCGGACACGGATAATTGGAGTGCCGGGGTAGATTACGGCGATGGGTCGGATTTCCAGCCACTCACCCTTAATCCAGACAAGGCCTTTGTCTTAAGCCATATTTACTCTGATAATGGCACCTATACAGTCACAGTTACGGTAGCCGACGACCGTGGTGGAGTGGGCAGCGATAACGTTACGGTGACGGTAAACGAACCCGAGTTCATTATGGTACCCATTGACATTAAGCCGGGTGGTACTCCGAATTCGATTCAACCAAACAGCAAGGGAGTTATCCCGGTAGCTATTCTTACCACTCCGACCTTCGATACCAGGGCTGTTGACCCGGCGTCCATCCGCTTCGGTCCTGCCGGCGCAGTCCCTGACAAATATGCTCTTGAAGACGTGGACAAGGACGGAGATATTGACTTGATTTTACATTTCAAGACACGGGACACCGGCATTAAATCGGGTGACACCGAAGCAGTACTTATTGGGCGAACGAAGAACGGAGAGCACATTAAGGGAACCGATTCCGTGAGCGTTGTCCCGCCGAAGAAATAGAACCGTAATCCCGAAATTGCACTAATAGGGGCGTCTTTGGAAGACGGCCCTTGTGGTTGTTTTTCTCCATGGTCCAGAATATCACATTTTAGTAAAAAGTTACCCAATAATTTAGCGAAAAGTTCAACCTGGTCTAATTAATGTGGAGCATATCTCGAAACCCCGTGTTATTGACACACACTTAAGCAGGTGCTACTCTGGCATTGATAATGGCGGCTTGGGCTAACTTAATCTCGGTGTATTTGATACTTCAGCCAAGCTGGCAGGGGGGACGAAATGAATACTGAAACTGAAATCTATCGAGATTTACAAAAACACCTGGACAAACTACCCATCGGCTATCCAGCAACGGAATCGGGTGTGGAAATTCGCATATTGAAACACCTGTTCACCCCGGAAGAGGCGGGAATAGCAACACAGCTCTCAATGATACCAGAGCCACTAAGTCGTATTTTCCAGCGTGTAAAAAAAACGGGAGTCTCTATCGAGGAACTTGAACAGAAGTTAGACCACATGGTCGATAAAGGGTCTATCCTGCTGAGTAAGAAAGATGATAAGAAACTCTATAGCGTCGTCCCTCTGGCCGTCGGAAGCTATGAACTCCAACTAGAACGGATTACCAGAGATTTTGGGCAGGACGTGAAGCAGTACCTCTGGGGAGAGTTTGGCAAAGAAATGTACCGGACCAAAATTCCCCAGATGCGCACCATCCCGATAGAGAAAAGCATTCCTGCTCCTGACCAATACCAAGTCAGTACCTACGATAATGTAAAACAAATTATCGAAAAAAGCGGCAGTCCAATTGCTGTAATCAATTGCGTTTGCCGGCAAACTAAGGACGTCATTGGGGAAAGCTGTACCAAAACGGACCTTCGTGAGACGTGTATAGTATTTCGAGATAACACTGAGTATTATCTTAGTCACGGGATTGGCCGTCTTATCAGCAAGGATGAAGCTCTCGGTATTTTGGAGAAAGCCCAGGAAGCGGGGCTAGTTCTCCAGCCAGAAAATACTCAGTACCCGGGGTTTGTCTGTTGCTGTTGCGGAGATTGCTGCGGCATCCTGTCAACGGTCAAAAGATTCCCTCGCCCGGCAGAATTGTACGCAACTAATTATTATGCAGAAGTCAACCCTGATCTGTGTAACGGTTGTGGGACATGTGTTGAGCGATGCCAGCTGGAGGCTCGAACATTAATAAATAACATGGCTATCGTCAACCTCGACCGCTGTATCGGGTGTGGGATTTGTGTCGCCAATTGTGAATCGAGTGCCAACCAGCTTAAGAAAAAGGATATGGAGTTATTGCCGCCCAAAAATACTGATGACCTGTACACCAAAATCATGACTAAGAAAGTCGGCAAATGGAATACGCTCAAAATGGGGGCGAAAATTCTATTGAAACTTCGGGTTTAGTTGAAACTGGCTAAGTTGTGTAGATAAGCGAGAGCGTATCGCTGAACATTTGGGCGGATTGTCAATTCCATACGGCTTGAAGATACATATCGCCTTTTCTCATCCGTGCTTATCATAATTCAATGGGCTCGATATTCCGTATGCTTTGAACCGATGGTTGAATTTGGTAAACTGTGTTTGAATCATGGCATTTGCAGGTACGCGTAAACGGGAGAGGCGATCTGAAAGGTCTTTACCAGAACGGGAAAGACGTACTCCGGGCATAAAAACCCTTGAAATAAGCCTGGCCTTTCTGAAGGGCAACCCTTCATTATATTTCAAAAAGATAGAGCGGGAATGAGTGAAAGAAGGCGCAGATAAATCAAGAAAATTCCGAAATGAGAGCGGTACAGACCAGGCTACCGGAGGAATGCCCGACACTAATGTTGAGAGAAAAAGGTCGCCCCTGCGCAATTTGCGGACTTTCAGGTCGCTGAAGAACCCGGTCTACAGGCTCCTTTTCGGCGGTATGATAGGCCAAATGGCCGGCATGAATATGCAGCTAATGGCTGCCTCCCTGCTCATCTATCGCGTGACTGGTTCCGCTACCCTTCTAGGGCTGATGGCTCTAGCCTTCGCGGGACCCCTGCTACTCTTTTCGCTTTTTGGCGGCATCATTGCCGACCGGATACATAAGAAATATGTCTTACTTGGCGGGCAGCTATTCTCGGCTGTTGTTTCACTGAGCGTCGCTCTTTCCTTGACCATGGGTTACCTGAGCACCGAATACGGCGGCTCGTGGTGGATTTTGATAGTGGCCGCTGTGTGCCAGGGGACGGTCATGTCGCTTATAATGCCCTCTAGCCAGGCGATTCTTCGTGAGATTGTTGGAGGGGAGCAGCTTTTAAATGCTGTATCACTGAATACTTTCGCAATGAACGGCTTCCGGATACTGGGCCCGGCGCTGGCCGGCTTTCTTATTGACGCCTTGGACTTTGTCGCTGTCTACTATCTTATGACCTGCTTGTATCTTATGTCCGCCATCTTCATTTCCCGAATGCCGCTCACTGGTAAAACCGCCCTCGCCGGCGAAAGCGTTCTATCAGACATCAAAGAGGGTCTTAACTATGTGCGGCACGAGATTACCATCCTTGTCATCTTGTTGTTCTCTCTTTTCAGCGTCGTTCTCGCCATGCCCTATGTACATTTGATGCCGGTCTTTATTGAGGATATCCTACAGGTCGGCGCCTCCGAAATGGGAGTGCTGATGAGTGCTTCCGGCATCGGCGCTATAATTGGCTCACTTATACTCGCCTCTTTGCCTAATAAGAAGCGCGGTTTATTACTCGTAATCAGCTCCCTCTGCTCTGGTATAGCTCTTGTAGGCTTTGCCTTCTCCAGGTCCTGGTATTTATCCTTGCTCTTGATTGCTTTTGTGGGATTAGGTCAATCAGGGCGGCTGGCGCTTAGTAACACTCTACTCCAGTATTATTCCAAAGCCGAATACCGGGGGCGGGTAATGAGTATTTTCATGATGGAGATTGGCCTGATGAGCTTTGGTGCCTTCGGCGCGGCACTACTAACAGAGGCTATAGGGGTACAGTCGGCAATTGGGGGCTTTGCCGTCGTTCTAGCTTTCCTTTCTATTCTAACCTTAGCCTTTGTCCCCCGGCTACGGAGGCTGAACTAGTTAATTCCGTCTGAATAATAATTTACTGAAATTGCACAACATACTATATTTGGAGAATCAATAGCTCCCTTTATATTTCCTCCATATCGGGTGGGCAGCCCCAGCCTCTTTTTCCTGGTTCCCAATTTAGCGGTTAGATACGGGTTCATCCCGGATATATTCGGGAATCCCATCATACCTCATACGGGTTTGGCCAGGAGGGCAGGGGCACCATGTTGTGTACACGGGTTAGCTCTAGCGAGCTCCCAAAATGAGTAACGGCGTCTCCCTGCCCACCCTGATGTAAATTATAAATCCTCCGATATTTTAGACAGTTACGGCTATCAAAGCCGGTTTTGCATCCTGGTAATAGGTCTGATTCTTGACCATGGCAAACGCCAAACGCAGTAGCCTGTTGAGAGCAGCTCCAACGACCTCTCGCCCGTTGAGTGGATTAGCGTGAACCGGTCGCTCACGAAGTTGTTTTGACCAGGCCCGGAAATCATCGTTGAATCTCAGCATCGGCACTACTGCTGTCCAGGCACAATATCTTAGCACCGGGCGGCCTTGTTTACTCATGGGGGTACGGGATTTCCTTTTCCCTCCTGATTCAGACTCAATAGGATTGCTGCCGGCCATTTTTATCAGTTGCTTGGAGCTACGATATGCTTTAAAGCAACCGAGTTCTGCCAGCAAACCTCCAACGGAAATATAATTCAGTCCCCTTATAGATAGTAAATACTTCCCTTCTTCTGCCTCATCGACAAGGACTTTCAACATTTTCTGAATGACGGCTACTTGTCGTTTGATGAGATCAATCTTATCTATTAAAAGGGATATCTCAAATGCCAAAGACATGGCTCCGGCTTTAATCCCGATCGATGTCTTTGCAACATCATAAACGGCGCTTAGTTTATTTCGCCTGAGTTGAGGATGCTTCGTTGCTTTGATCAAGGAAATGAAGTCTTCCTCGGACATGGCAGCGATTACACTGGGAATGGCGCAAGTCGACAGCACACTTGCGGCCGTTATTCCGCACGGGTCTTTAAATACGCTTACAAACTCGGGGAATAGGCCGTCGATAAGGCCTTTGATGAGATTGGTTACGCGTGTTCTTTCTTTAACCAGTCGCCGATACGTATTGTGTGCGGTCCGCAGCTCGGCATACACTCCCTGAGGAATTCTTGTGTCGGTAAATTCACCGGTACAGAGCAGTTGAGCAGCTACTTCACTATCTCGATAATCATTTTTTCTTCGATTAAGATCCTTACCTTCACGTCGTCGCTTTAGAGTGTATTGGTTTATGAATCGGTACGGTATCCCTTTTTCATCCAGATAGTAGGCTATGTTACGCCAGTAGTGGCCACCGGTTTCGATAGCAAACATGACTCCGCGGCAGCCGGCGTTAGCCATTTTGAGCCAGGCTCGACCTATCATGCTGTCCAGTCCTTCACGTGTATTGTCGAATTTATATCTATCCTGTACTGTGAAATCCTGGGTAATCGCCACTGCAGCATGCCTCTTTTTATGTGGGTCGATTCCTATAATGAGATACCCTTCTGGAACTTGCTTCATTTTTTTAGCTGCGCTATTCTTCACGAAGATGGCTCCTCCTACTTTAGATTCAGTGCTTCCACCAGCACTATTCTACTTTAGTGGGAGCCATCGGCTATTCTTCGAATATACTAA
>JAFGOB010000029.1 GCA_016926695.1 Dehalococcoidales bacterium
GAGTGCTTTCAGGTAACTTAAGAAACCTTTCCGCCCGATGGTGAAGTCGAGAAGCATCACCCTTTCGGCGAGTGCCCTCGACAGGGCATTGACTAGTATAGCCTTGTGTGCTACGAAGCCTGAACCTGAACGCTTGCCCTCGATATTAAGTTGTTCGATTTGTCCTACCCCCTTAGCGGCTATCCGGTAGTGGGCAAGGCCACCGGCTTCACCGAGTAGTAAGCTATCGGTAACCCGCGACTCGCTGGCATTACCGGAGCTTCCACTATTCTAGTTGCGGATAGCAGGGTAAAACCTGTCCGGTTCTATCAATCTTTTTTGCTCTCGCCGTCTCCATTTAGAAAGATAGAGTAATTCAGCATTACTAAGTGGTGTCCCTTCCATTCTCTTGAAGGCGATACTTACCAGCCTGTCCGGACAGGATAACAGGAATGTCCTGGCATCCGTCCACGCTTCGAGGTCGAGGGCTTTGTCATCGGCAATCAGAGTGCCGAGGTCTGTCATGTTCCCTTCATTATCTGTGACCGGCTTGTCGAGGCTCTCGAGGCTGATGGCTTTCGGACAGCTTCGATAGAGCCAGTTTGCTTTGCAGGCTTTCCGTTGTGATTTGCTACAGTTGCCGCAGGTAAGGCCGTTTCGGTGCTGGTAGTGTTTCCTCCAATAGAGGGCAACCGTCCGGCTGGCGATCCGGTACATCGCGGCCTCGGTGAAAGTCTGGTCGTGGTTTTGTTCCACTTCGGCGAGAGTGACGATAATGTCATGGAGTACATCACCTTTGTCCTGGTCCCTCACCTTGCCAGTGAACCGTGAAGCTATCTGGTAGTACGTAAGGTACTGTCCGTCAAGCTGGTCATAACCGATAACGGACACGGCTTGTTTTCTTCTACTGGTTGACCTAGACTTCAGACGGCGGGGCTTTGACGTGGCGGTTATACAGCTTGCCGGCTTATGGCACCACGGGCAAACGCCCTGCCTCTCTTTGAGTGTCCAGACCTTGTGACAACGACTGCACCAGCCTTGTGGCGCGTTCTCGCCGTTGGATGATGTTGCTACGCTTGAACTCATGCTTTCCCCCCTTGTTCTGAGGGCAAGCCTTCACGTTCGGGCTTCTTTATCAATTGTTAAAGTGCTCACGTTCAAAACAAACATGTTTACACTTTCATCATCCAACAAAAATACATAAGGTTAAATTTCAAGAACTAGCACGTTTATCATCCCCATCCCATATCTCTAGGAGCGTTATGAAATTTTCGTAATATTGACAGTAATATACATAGCCCATTAAAATAAGACAGATTCTCTGGAGCTGCTTCACCTAAATCCTTTCTTTGAAGGACATGGTATGCAGCCGGTAGATGAAAATCTCGACGGCATCGCTGGAAACGGCGCTGTTTCCCTTAAATGGAAAGGAGAAGAAATGAAGACTGTTCACGAATAATTAGCGCTCCCTTTGAAATGGGATGCGCTATTTTTATTTTCCTTAAAAATAAGTGGAGAAATGGCATGTTGCGAAAAGTAAAACTTGACGATGCTATAGGGTTAGTCCTGGGACATGATGTAACCAAAGTTATTCCCGGAAAATTCAAGGGGCCTGCTTTCCGAAGGGGGCACGTCATACGGAAGGAAGACTTGCCGGAATTATTAAGTATCGGAAGAGAGCATATCTACGTTATCGAATTGGAAGAAGGAGAAGTTCACGAAGAAGAAGCGGCTATACGCATCGCTAATGCCATAGGCGGTTCAGGCGTGGAATTCAGCCAACCCAAAGAAGGCAGGGTAAATCTCAAGGCAAAATATCATGGTTTGCTAAAAATCAACGTTGGTCTGTTGAAGGAAATCAATTCATTGGGCGAAATACTGGTGGCTACCCGGCATAATAACACCGTTTGTCAACCGAGTATGATTGTGGCAGGGACCAAGATTGTTCCTCTGTATACGACCGAGCCTAAAATCGTTGAGGTTGAAGATATCTGCCGGAAGTTCGGTAAAGTCATAGACGTCAAGCCGATTCAAAGGAAAAAGGTGGGAGTCATCATTACAGGGAATGAGGTATTCAAAGGAATAATCCAGGATAAATTCGGAGAGGTTATCAGGAAGAAATGTGAGGCTTTGGGATCAACAATCCATCACCAGGTTATTGTTCCCGATGATGCCGACGTCATAGCAAAGGCTGCTCGGGAAGCGAAAGAAAAAGGCAGCGAGGTGATCGTTATTTGTGGCGGGTTATCTGTTGATCCGGATGATGTTACCGTCGAGGGGGTAAGAAAAAGCGAGGCGGATATCATATCATACGGGGCTCCAGTCATGCCGGGTGCGATGTTTCTCTATGCCTTGCTGGATAATGTCCCCGTATTAGGGGCACCAGCTGCGGTGAGTCATAATCCGTCGACTATTTTAGACCTTATCCTACCCAGGGTTTTATCCGGGGAAGAACTCAAGAGAGAAGACATTATTGAGATAGGCCACGGTGGTCTATGTCTCAATTGCGAGAAGTGCTCTTTTCCTGTGTGCCCTTTTGGAAAGTAAGTAAATATAGAAAGGTATATTAAATGAAAAAACTATTTATTCTCATTGCACTATTTATATTGGTTTTGCCCGGTATCGGCGGGTGCGCCGGGGAGAAGGAAGCCGGTCAACCTGTAGGCGTTGCCGTTGAGTTCAACGACCATGCCGCCTGCGCTTATATTGCCCAGGATAAGGGCTACTACGAAGAAGCCGGGCTTAATCTGTCTGCTTATGAAAGCTATGTAACCGGCACGGCACTGGCGGCAGCTTTAGCTCAGGGTGACATACAGGTCGCGTACATCTGCCTCGCGCCTGCAATCAGCGCTTACGCTAACGCTGGAGTGCCGATCAAAATTGTGGTAGGCACCCACAAATACGGCTATGGGCTGGCGGTTAATCCGGATAAGATTAACATGGTCAAGGACTTGGAAAATTCCGGCATTCGCATCGGCTGTGTCCAGACAGGATCCGCCGCTGATGTTGCCATGCAGAAAATGATTGATAAATTCGAGCTGGACCGCGAAGCACTAACGAAAAATATCCAGCAGATGAATCCCCCTAAACAGATGCTGGCGGTACAAGCAGGAAAGCTGGATGCCGTTTTTATTCCGGAGCACTGGGCCACCATGGCTGAAGACTACGGTTTTAAAATGTTGCTGACGGCAGAAGATATCTGGCCCGGGATGCAGGGAAGCGTACTGATCGTAAAAACAGACTTACTAAATAATTACCCTGAAACAGTAAAAAGAATGGTGGAAGCCTCTCAACAAGCGACGGATTGGGCTCGTGAAAATCCTGAAGAAGCTGCCGGTATCATGGCGCGGCAACTTCAATCCGCGGGAGACCAGGTTTTTCCTACAGAGGTGGCGGCCACTGCGAAACAACTGGAAATCACTTCAGAGATAATGCTGAGGTCTATGGAGAGACTGGAATATACTACTGACATTGATTCGAACACTGTTCAGGAAATGATAGATTACATGGCATCATTGGGATATATCAAGAGCAGTTTTAAGGCGGAGGATATCCTGGATTTAAGGTTTATTAAATGATGAAGATCTTGAGAAAGCTCAGGCCGGGATGGGGGCTATTGCCGATAGTCGTGTTCCTGGCATTATGGGAAATAATCGCCCGGGTTGATATACTGCCTGGTCATTTCCTGCTGCCTCCTTTTTCCGAAGTAGTTGCTGAATTCTATCACCTAGCCGCTAACGGAGTACTCGGCGAGAATTTTCTTAGTAGTCTGATCAGAGTACTTATCGGGTTTTCCGCCGGTTCAATCGCCGGTATTGTCATCGGAATGGTAATGGGATGGAACAAGGTGGCTGACAGGGCACTGAATCCTCTTATCAGTATCTTTTATCCTATTCCTACGCTTGGCTGGATACCTCTGCTGATGTTGTGGATTGGCATCAACGAAATGCTGCCGATTACTTTGATTTTCATTTGCTCTTTCTTTCCTGTTCTATACAACACGGTTACCGGCATCAAGAATGTTGATAGAGAGTATATTAAGGCGGCCCGTAGCCTGGGGGCATCCGATATGAAGGTACTGACCACGGTGGTTTTGCCGCTGGCCTTACCCAACATCTTCACCGGACTGAGACTGGAGGCAGGCATGGCCTGGCGGGTGATTATTGCCGCGGAGATGGTCGCTATCCCGACCGGCATCGGGGCTTTACTGATGAAGGCGGAGAGCCTGATACGTATCGATATTATCATTGTATGTCTTATCGTTTTGGCCATAATGTGCCTGATTTTCGAGAGATTTTTCGCTTATCTGGAAAACAGGATAACGGTAAGCTGGAGGCAAAATGCCATCCATAACCCTTAAGAACATTTCCAACTACGCTTGCCGCAGCGTGGACCTGGAGATAAACGACAAGGAGTTTCTGGTTGTTCTGGGGCCCAACGGCTCTGGTAAGACTACTTTGCTCAATACTATCGCCGGACACGTCGAATACCGGGGAAATGTACTGTTCGATGATGTTTCAGTAGACCGGGTCCCGGCAAATAAAAGAGGGGTTGGTTACCTGTTCCAGAACCTGGCATTATTTCCACATCTTGATGTCGCCGCCAATATTGCCTATAGCCTGAAAATCCAAAAATGGCCGCGTAAGAAGATCCAGCAAAGAGTCAGCGAACTGGTTGAACTTGTGAATATTGAATACCTCGTGTCCCGGTATCCAGCCTATATCAGTGGAGGGGAAAAACAGCGCGTTGCGTTAGCTCGCGCTCTGGCTGCATCGCCCGGAGTATTGCTCCTAGATGAACCGCTATCCAGTTTGGACGCCCAGACCGCCAAGTATTTAAGAACCGAATTGAAGCAGATTCAGCGTCGGCTGGGGATCACGACCATCTATGTTACGCATGACCTGATGGAAGCGGTCAACATGGCTGATAGAATGGCCATTATATTGGATGGCAAGATCGAGCAAGCAGATGAGCCGGAAAAGCTAATGTTCTTTCCCTGTAACGAACGGGTCTCCGATTTCATCGGAGCACCAAATATTCTGGATTGCGAGTACTGCAAAAGCACAGAGCAGGGGGTAATGGAAGTCGGTTGCGGAGGGCTGAAGATATTCGTACCGCATGATGGCGGCGAAATTCATAAAATAGCCATTTTACCCCGGCATGTATACGTCTCGGACAATAAACCGCGTGGCCCGGGAGTGAACAGCTTTCTGGCTAAAATCATTGAGATTATACCTCGTAATGATACGGTGAGAATCCGCCTTGAAATGGGTAGCAATAAACTTGTAGCGGAACTATCCCGCCAGATTTTTGAGGAAATGGATTTAGAAACTGGTAAGGAAGTCCATGTTATTTTGAGAATGAGAAGAATCCGGCCGTTCGAAAACAGACACATTAATGGAAGAAAGGAATTATCATGAATATCTGCGATTCATTGAAGAAAAGAATGATTGAGTTGGTTA
>JAFGOB010000030.1 GCA_016926695.1 Dehalococcoidales bacterium
GAGCCGGCCAGGTCCGCTCTGCCGTCAAAACCATAGGTCATCAGGCGGCCGACCGCGCTGGGAACATAGCAGGTGTTATCTATGCTCACCACATTCGGCGTGCCGAAGACATTTCCCAATCTGGAAACAAAATCGGCATGCCGGTCATAAAACCCCTTCACCAGAGCGACGGATTCGGCCCCGTGGTTTTGCCGGGCATCCCGGAATTTTTCCGCGATGGTCTCTATGGCCTCATCCCAGCTTATCCTTTGCCACCGGTCCTCTCCCCTGCGGCCTGCCCTTTTCTGGGGAAACTGCAGGCGGTAAGAGCTGTAAAGACGCTCCAAACCGAACTCAGCCTTATAGCAAAGCTCTTTCATTACACCCGGAACGGCCGGGTCTATCTCCAGTCCCGCCACCTTCCCATCCCTGACATGAGCCAGCATGGAACACCTGGCATGGCACTCCCCGCATACAGTCGCAACCACTCTATCCGCTGAATCGCTCTTCATCGAACCCTCCCCCCGGTTATTAAATCTCCGCAGTACGCCAGTACTTAATTTGATAAATTTCCTGACATTCGTTTTACCCCCTAACTTACCCCCATCCCTTCCCCCTTGATGGGGGAAGGTCAGGATGAGGGTGCATACATTCAGTTTTTTCTTATACTACGAAAATCAACTGCATGCTTACCACGGTATTGCCTGGAAAATCTCAATCCGCTAAATTGTATATTTAGTGACTAATACAGACACTCCAGAATAATGATACAACTCCCCGCCACCCTGAGATGCTTCGTCGCTACGCTCCTCCAGCATGACATAAACGATTTTCAGGATTAGTGCTATATGCTTAAATCATTTTTACGTTCGCATTAATTCCTGATGGATTTTATCAATGCCGAGACCTTGCTCTCCACTTCACTCAGGTCCTGAGTACTGGGACGACCCCTGATATCACCCAGCAATCCTTTAGTGCTGTTTTCTTCGGAACCGTGGAACTCTCCGACGACATACCATTCACCAACCGGCTCAAACCCGAGATGCCGGAAAAACTGGTTGACGTATTTGCCGACAGGTATAGCTTCCTCAATACCCGTATGAGGGCCGGAATAGGTAACAAAAGTCACAGACCTCTTGCCTTGTATCCGGGGAGCACACAGCTTTATGCTGCCGCGCTTCCGGTACTGGTCCATTTTGGCTTTGATAAAGTCCAGTACAGGGGCCGGCGGCTGCCACATGTAGGAAGGCGTCCCCAGAAACACCAGGTTGTAATCATAGAGGTCTTCCTCAGCCGCTTCTCCGATCTTCCTGACAACAGGTTTGAGCCCCTGCGCGGTGAGAGCTTGCTGGATGGCCAGCGCCACTTTCCCGGTATTGCCGGTAGCGGACCAGTACAATACCAGCGCTTTCAGTTCATTTTCGTTCCTGTTTTCAACCATGCCAATATCTTCCTTTCCATTTCTTCATCCGGCTGGGAGCCGATGGCCACAGCCGGCAAAAACCCTGAAACTCCAATTAGACCCTGTCTCAAATTTTCAGGGCATCCACTGAAGTTTATCAGGATTGAGAGAAAAATTATAATAGGTATTGCTCATTTCAGGGCGATCCCACTTCCCGCGCGGCAGATCGGGGTCGCTGAACCTGTTCTCGGTGGATTTGCCTACATAGATAATGCCGTTGGTCATGCTGCTGATAAACCTGGGCAATCCGTTCATGCTCATCAATGGCTCAGCCTTCAGGCTGTAAACGTCTCCCCAGATAATCAAGTGCCTGTAACCGTACTCCGGTCCGTTTCCCACCGCTTCCCTGGCGAACGAGATCGGGGCCCTTTTTACATCGAGTACTTCTCCCATCCTGGCCCAGCAAGCCCTGAAAATTTTTTCCAGTGCCGCCGCCTGCTCAGCATTCGCCCGGGAATCAATATAAAAAACAGATTTCCATGGTTCGCGCACTGTAGTCCCGCCGACAGGCGTATTGAAACCGATGCCGGCGTTCAGCTCATCAAGCCCGATATCTCCGTAACATCCATGATTGATGTGAAAGGTGAAGGCACCTTCACACTGATTGTATCCATCATGAAGGTCTCTGGGAGTGCTTGAACCCCAGTAGTAAGGGCAAACCGGCGGAGAGGTACAGGCTTCAGTACAGTATCCTGATAACGCCCATTCCGTTTCTTGCATAACTATTTCCTCCCATATACAAATTATAATTCCAACAGCCTGATTTTCCCGCAAGATTGCCTAATTTTACACCCGCTGAGACCAATTGAAAAGACCCTCAACTATATGCAAAGCAGTGACCAATTCTTTTATATGAGTTAAAATAGAAACATGCATCCTGTATGCTAAAATTGCCTTAAATACCGGAGGTGCCTATGAAAACGAAAAAACAGCCGGCCACTTTAAAAGAATTGAAAGCTTCAGGTTACCGGGTCCGTCCTTTACGCGAGGAGATCAGGGACAACCTGCTGGCTATGATCGGGTCCAAAAAAGAGGTCTTCCCGGGCATTATCGGATATTCCCAGACTGTTATACCGCATATTGAAAACGCGTTGATCGCGGGGCAGGATATAATTTTCCTGGGAGAGCGCGGTCAGGCCAAGTCACGGCTGATGAGACTGATGGTCAACCTGCTGGATGAAAAAATCCCGGTAATCAAAGGCTGTGAAATCAATGATAATCCCTTCAATCCCATCTGTAGAAGATGCAGGGACATGGTCCGGGAAAAAGGCGATGCCGTGGAAATATCCTGGATGGACAGGGAGGAGCGCTTCGGGGAAAAGCTGGCTACTCCGGATGTCACCGTGGGAGATCTGATAGGCGATGTGGATCCAATCAGGGTAGCTGAAGGCAGGTACCTGTCGGACGAGCTTACAATCCATTACGGTCTGATACCCAGGACCAACCGCGGTATTTTCGCCATCAACGAACTGCCGGACCTGGCCGAAAGGATACAGGTAGGTCTTTTCAACCTGATGGAAGAACAGGATGTGCAGATCAGGGGCTATCACATCAGGCTGCCGCTGGACATACTGCTGGTTGCCAGCGCGAACCCGGAGGATTATACCAACCGGGGCCGCATCATCACTCCCTTGAAAGACCGCTTCGGGGCCCAGGTACGCACGCACTATCCCCTGACCACTGAAGAAGAGATAACCATCATGGAGGCCGAGCGGAGACAATTCGAGAACGAGAATATTGAGTTATATGTTCCCGGGTTTATCAAGGATATGGTGGCTGAAATAACCCACCTGGCCCGCAAAAGCCCGGACATTAACCAGAGCTCCGGAGTCAGTGTGAGGGTCTCCATCGCCAACTATGAAACGGTCATCGCCAATGCCATCAGACGTGCGGCTGTCCTGAAGGAAAAGGTGGCGGTACCCCGTATCAGCGACCTGCCCTATATACAGGCATCCACCAACGGCAAGATCGAGATGGAGGGCAGCTTTGATGACTCAAAAAGCCCGGATATCCTCAATACCTTAACAGGGAAGGCCGTCCAGAAAGTGTTCAATCATTATTGTTCATTAAACGCTCTGGACCCGGTAGTGGAGCTTTTCCAGAAGGGACTGAGTGTCGAAGTATCCGATATGCTGCATAACCAGTTCTACCTGGACATACTGAAGAAAATACCCGGCATCGAACGTTCCTTTGCCACCCTGAGCGAGAAACAGAGGCCTGAAATCACTGCCTCGGCCTTGGAATTTATACTGGAAGGTCTCTATCTGAACAGGCGGCTCAGCAAGACCAGGCTGCCGAATAAATACGTATACGGATACAAAAATGGCCACCTTTAAATATTTTAAATGGGACGGCAGCGAACCTTTTAAATTCGACAAAGAAAAGCTGATGGATGAGCTCAGCCGGAGGCTGATGGAGGATGGCAACCTGGCTGAGGCTTTGTGGCGGATGCAAAATTCCAGGCTGAGGGATTCCCGTAACAGGTCGATGCCCTCACTGAATGACATTATGCGCCGACTACAGGAGAGAAGGAAAAACCAGCTTAACCGGTTCAACCTGGACTCGATTATGGATGACATCCGCAAAGCACTGGAGGATATCCTCCAGACGGAGCGACAGGGCATACAAAAAAAACTGGATGAAATCAGGCAAAAAGCCCGGCAGGGCAGCGGCAACCTGCCTGCCGAGACAATAGAAAAGATCGTCAAGTCCATGGAAGAGAAGGCCTCACAGAACCTGCAAAAGCTGGACGATCTGCCGGAAGATGCGGGCGGTAAAGTCAAGGAGCTGAACAATTACGATTTCATGGATGAAAACGCCAGGCAAAAGTTCCGGGACCTGATCGACATGTTGAAAAAGCGGACCATGGACACCTATGCCCGTGAACTCAGCCAGAACCTGAAAAACCTGGACCCCGCGGCCCTGGCCGGGATAAGGGAAATGCTCAAGGCCCTGAACGAAATGCTGGAACAGCGTCTGCGCGGGCAGGAGCCGGATTTTGACAAGTTCATGGAGAAATTCGGGAATTATTTCGGACCAGACCCTCCGAAAAACCTGGATGAGCTGATGGAACGGCTCAAGCAGCAGATGGAACAGGCACAATCCCTGTTGAACAGCCTCTCGGACGAGCAGAGACAATCCCTTCAGGATATGATGGACTCGATGATGGATGACGCCACACGCAGCGAGCTGGAACGCCTGGGTTCCAATCTCCAGGCGCTGGACCCGGACTTCTTCCCCGGCATGCCCTATGATTTCACTGGAGACGAATCCCTCTCCTTCAACGAGGCTATGAAGCTGATGGAAACACTGCAAAAAATGGACAGGCTGGAGGAACAAATCGCCAATGCGCATTACAGCCAGTCTTCGGAAGATATCGACCGGGATCTGGTCAGCGAATTACTGGGAGAACCCTCCGCCGAAGACCTGGACACCATTAATTCAATTACCAAACTGCTTGAGGAAGCCGGTTATATCAGGCGGCAGGACCAGAAATTCAGCCTCACCCCCCGCGGGATGCGCAGAATCGGGGAGAAAGCCCTGAACTCGGTCTTTTCGAGACTGAAGAAAGACCGCCTCGGCCAGCACAATATCCGGCAGCGCGGCAGCGGTGGAGAACGCATCGATGAGACCAAAAAATACGAGTTCGGGGACGATTTCGACCTCCACATCCAGAAAACGATCAACAACGCCCTGCTGCGGAAAGCGCAGGTACCGGTAAAACTGGAGCCGGACGATTTCGAGGTCTTCCGTGAAGAGCACTCAACCCGCTCGGCGACGGTCATGCTGCTGGACATGAGCCTCTCCATGCGCATGGGAGGCAACTTTGAAGCGGCAAAAATCGTCTCCATAGCACTTAATACCCTGATAAGGAGCAAATTCCCCAAAGACAGCCTGCATATCCTGGGATTCAACAACCTTGCCAGGCGTATGACCCCGGAAGAGCTGACCTGCATAAGCTGGGAGGACTTCTCCCCACATACCAATATGCAGCACGGATTTATTTTAGCCAGAAAACTGATGGACAAAGACCGCAGCGCCAACAAGCAGATCATCCTGATTTCAGACGGTCAACCCACGGCCTACATTGAAAACGGCCACATATTTTTCCAGGTGCCGACAAGCTGGCGCTGTCTCCAATTGACCCTTAATGAAGTGAAAAAATGCACCAGAGCAGGCATTGAAATCAACACCTTTATGCTGCCCAGCCATGATTATTCCAATTTCTTCGTCGACCGGATGTCCCGTTTGAACCACGGAAAGGTCTTTTTTACTTCCCCGGATGAACTGGGCGAATATCTGATAGTAGACTACCTCGGCCATAAGAAAAGCAAGATACAGTAACAATATAAAGGGGTATACATGTCACCTATTCAATGGCTGGACGACCAGCATTTCGCCAACTATAACGAAAGCCTTAACCAGGGCCTGTCCATACTTGACCTGGTGAACTCCGGCACGGTTGACTGCAAACTGTCCGCCCTGCTGTGGATATTGATGGAGCAGCAGGCCTCCATTATCGTGGCATCCATGCCGGTTTTCGCCGGAAAATCCACCCTGCTGCATGCTTTACTGGACTTCCTGCCATCCGACCTGCCCAAAATAAACCTGAAAGGCTATTTCGAAGACTTCGAGTTCCTGGAATCCAGCCCACAGGAAAAATCCTACCTTATCGCCGAAGAGATCAGCAATCACGGCTTCTTCGAATACCTGTGGGGATTCAAAGCCGTTGTCACGTTCAAGCTGCTTGCGGAGGGATACAAGCTCGGCACGACCATGCATGCCAGGAACTCGCAGGAAGCGATCTATATTTTACACAAGGTGCTGGGCATTTCATTTCCGCTTATTTCCCATCTGGGCATCATTGTCAACCTGCATGCTACGGCAGGACGGACTTACTGGGACGATCCCATTCGCCGCGTCAGCTCGGTCGATCTCATACTTCCACACGAAGAGGGCCTGGCCATCCAGGTGCTGGCTGCCAGGCAGTATACAGAAAAAGGGTTCGAATACCAGAATGACAAAATCCTTCAAAAGGCCCTGGCCGGAAAAAGCTTAGCCGGGAAATATCAGATTTACGCCGAAATCGAGAAGCGCAAACACTACCTCAGGCATCTTCTGCGGACGGGCCGGACTTCCCGCTGCGAGGTCAGGGAAGCAGTCCGGTCCTATCACCGCTTAAAAACCGAGTAAAAAAGACCTTTCAGCTTAAAAACAGCGATTTATACTCCCAAGTAAATATCCCGATGGATGTAAGAGAGGACGTTCCCTGATCCGCCGTCTAATAGCCTCAAATAGGCATGAGGTTTCTACACCAATTTGGTGAAAATACTCAGGCGTGATCAGCCTCGTCAGATGGTGGATCAAGGGCGTTTATGTTGCCTTGAATGCCTGTGGACTAAAGACTATAATGGCACAAGAATACAGTTTTTCACTATTTCGTCGAGTAATTACGTGAATCAATTGATTGTCCATAAGGTGAATATTGCCCATTACCGGCTTGTTGAACTATCCAAGTTGGCTGACCTAGCTAAGCCTTTTTACGATTGGATAGAAAGGCACGCCAAACAAGTAACAGGTTCCCATCGTTCGTTTCATGACATCATGATGAATTGCCCTGCAAATCAAATTTAGGATATCATCCAGGATTGTTACCTGGATACCAACGAGGAAAAACCATTTCTATTTGATGGAACCGGACGGATGTATTCTCATGCTAAAGCCTGCTTTTATTTCTTTGCCCGGATGATTAGAGACGCTCCGCAGCAACGACTCTCCCCTTTGATAACCCGTATGCAAAATGCCGATAATATTACCAAATTTCAAGCCGAAGTCGATTCTCTTGTCAGTCTCATAAATGAATATCGTCCTATAGTCAAGAGTTTTGAATGGCAACCCTTGCGCGAAGTAGTCATCGATAGGCTTGAAGGCTCGCGGCGCAGCATTAGTGGTCATCTTGAGGCAAACATTCGATCTAGCCTAGTTATTGCCATTCAGAACTATTATTCAATCCACAATGGTTACGGTATTTTCAAGAAAGTAGCTATTGCCGATGGGCAAATTAAGGTCGGAATGCATACGATTGATGTATCTGCTGGATTTTCTCCTAAGTCCGGGAATGAGATTGTTCGTTTACTTATGCCTGTCAAGACCAGAGAAACCGAAGGCGGCGGGCATTCACATCTTTTTACCCGGGACATCTTTGCCGCAATCAGCGACATCAAAGCGGAAATACCAAATCACCGGATAGCCGTCGTTATCGTAGCTGAAAACTGGTCAGCCAGTGAAATCAACAAGATAGACCATTCAATAGACACTGTCTTTCATTTCAACATCAGCCCAAATATGTTTCATGGCTTTGATGATGAGTCTCAGATTAAGCTAAACCAATACATAGAAAGAATTTTCAATGGAGAATATAAATAACACCCTTGAAAACAGGGTTATTTTAGGCGATATCCGTGAGG
This sequence comes from Dehalococcoidales bacterium, assembly GCA_016926695.1. The sequence continues at coordinate 7,909 of JAFGOB010000030.1, forward strand.
TAGTTAATCAACTCCCCGATACATTCTTTCAATCAATAATCACCAGCCCTCCCTATTTCCGACACAGGAGCTATTCCGGCGGTGATTCATCAAGAGAGTTAGGCCGTGAAACCAGTGTCGACAATTACATCAGCAACATCGTTGACATTTTTCATGACATCAGGACTAAACTAAAGTCTGACGGTTTACTTTGGTTAAATCTTGGCGATACGTACGACGATAAATGCTTGCTTGGTGTTCCCTGGAGAACTGCGCTGGCTATGAAGGATGATGGATGGATTTTACGAAGTGACATTATTTGGCATAAACCAAACGCAATGCCGGCTTCTGTTAATGACCGACCCACTACTGACCACGAGTACGTTTTTCTATTTTCACGGAGCACCGAATATTATTATAATGCTGATGCGATAAGAGAGCCACATGTGACCTTTACCGAAAAATCCAGGATGAAAGGCGGCACTCCTGAGAATGGCAAGAATGCAGGTAATCCCAACCTGCATAACGGCAGATGGGATCAGGCTTTTCATCCCAAAGGACGTAATAAACGTACAGTCTGGGAAATACCTTTAAGTAAATTTAGAGATATTCATTTTGCCGTTTATCCCGAGAAACTTGTCGAGATTTGTTTGCTTGCATCCACAAGAGAAAATGATTATATTCTCGACCCCTTCACCGGTTCAGGCACTACCGGCGTAGTAGCATGCAAATATAGAAGGAGATTTACCGGTGTAGAGCTTGTTAAGCGATACCAGGAAATGGCGCAAGAACGAATTGATTCAGTCAGGCAGACTCTATTGTTTGTTTAACGCCGCCGTTTTGCATCACTGAAAGGCTTATCGCCAAGCTGTCATGTCCGCATAGAAAGGCAACCATCCCGACTTTTGTCCAGTGGTAAGTTACCATAAAATAGCTTTAATCACGTCTGGCTTAAGATAGCCCTTCACATAAGAACCATTTAACCCACTTCAGAATTATCCACTGTTTCAGTGGCTGCCTCTATTGTAACACCGTGCTTTTCGAAATCCTGCATCAGTATCACGCCATGCACCGGACCACGTGTCACCCTATTCTGGCTATATACACTACAACTTCTATCTTTTCAGATCCGGTCAGTTCCCGCAGTTTTATTCACTTCGGCCTTCTCAGGGATAAGCCCGACCAGGCTTCACTAAACGGATGCCCGGTTTCATAACCTCTGTTCCAACAGGCTTCAATCTGAGTCTGTAGCTCGTCCCTTCCTGTTCCTGGCCCTCAGTTGATATCCGGCAGTAGATAGCAGATTTTATTTTCGATTTTTCAGCTCATAAAATTGTCATATATCGTGCTTTCCCCAAAATTCACCTATGGATATTCCCTTTTATCAATTGTACAGTAATGAGGAATAGTTACATGAACATCAGGACACTCACGTTTTAAAACACGGTGCGCGCTATCTCCTCCAACTTTTAACCCTAGTTCATCACACCAGTTTTGAAAAGTACGTTTTTTTCTATTTTCGGGTTTTTGAACTGTGAATTCCTGACTCTTCTGTAAAAAATCTAGCTCTGTCTTTACCTTGTTGTATTCATCTACAGATGGCTGAAGTTCTATGATTTTCTGTTCTAAGGTTTTACAATGTTCTTTTAGCGCTTCGTTCCATGATAACATTTTTCTTCTCCTCCTGCTGATACTACTACTGCTGCTGCTACTACTACTACTATTCTCAGTTCAAACTAGAATAGTTTCATTGTCAAGGGTACTTCCTTAAATATTTTTCTATACATTTTTCAATGGAGACTGATTTCAAAGGAGACTGAGCAATGTATTTTTTTTCGTTATGCAAAGACAACGGTTTTCTGGCGCACCCTGCGGGCTTGCATCCTTGTTCACTACGGCGGACACCGGTATGTGTTATTTGTGCGCTTTAGAGATATCTACAAGCGGATGGTATAAATATCCGGTAGTATATTGACTATTCAGTTACTTCGAAGTAAATTACCTGACTTTACCCTGAGCGGCAAGCCTATGTACCTTTGTAGAGTGATCCCGATGATTGTCCAGAAGTTAGATGATGTCTTTAGCTTTTTTACAAATATGCTAAAAAGCCTTTTACATATTCCCCGTGCAACACAAAATAATTTTTTAGTTACGTATTGATAATCTTATGCGGCTGGACTATACTGGTGATATTATAATGTAATCCTTTAATTACCGAATCTTTATCGTATCAAGCCCTTTCCGTATGGAATAACGGTTGAGGAGGAAAAATGGCCGACCTGAAATATTCCGGCCTTATTGTCACGGACGCCCTGCCCCCGACCCCGGAAATGCACCGTCTTACCGTTAAAGGGGAACAGGAGATTCCGCCCTCGCTGGACTCAACCCATGTCCTGACGGTGAACAGCGACAGGATCAAGGACTTTTTCTTCGTGGACTGCACCTGGCTCTGGAAAGGGTCAGCCGTTGACAGTCTGGATGAGGCTCATAGCCATGATTTCCCCGAAGTGCTCGGCTTTGTCGGCTCCAACCAAGATGACCCTCACGATCTGGGAGGAGAAATCGAAATATGGCTGGATGACGAAAAGCAGTTGCTGACCCGCACTTGCCTGGTCTTTATTCCGGCGGGACTCAGGCACTTTCCTCTCAAAATAAACAGGATAGACAGGCCGCTCTTTTTCGTGACCATCGCCCAAACGGATAAATATTGCCGCAGCAATAAACCAGCCTCCGGCGATGAAAAACAGGGTTACAGCATTATCCTGGATACCAAAATGCAGTCCGGCGCAGCCGAATCCGCAGATACTCCACCGCCTCCCCCCCACGACCCCTCATTGAAGGGTTCACGCATCCTGCACCTGGAAGACGACATGACCAGCGGTGCGTTCTACGTGGACTTCGTCTGGATCTGGGAAGGCAACGGAGGAGCGCCGGCCCCGGAGCACACCCATGACTGGGTGGAGCTGATCGCCATGGCAGGGGCCGATCCGGAACACCCGCATGACCTGGGCGGGACCATGAGCCTGGTTCTGGGCGATGAAACACACCTGATCACCCAAAGCTCGCTGGTCTGTATTCCGGCCGGTCTTAAACACTGTCCCTGGAGGTTCATAGGCATAAAAAAGCCCACACTGGTCTTTACCGCCGGTCCGGCGGGGACCTATACAGGTTCGCATAAAGAATGAAAGTAGAAACTCAGGAGGAAAAATGAAGACCGCATACTTCAAGCTTTCCGGTACTACCTGGCGCTGGGTGTTGATGATTCTGATCGTGCTGTCGCTACTGGCATCAAGCTTTGCTTTTGCTATGCCTGTAAAGGCGGATTCCGGCACAGTCTGCATGGTAGCGGACAATGAGGGATACGTACACATATTCGACGCCGATACCAGGATATGGCTGGGAACTGTCTACATTCCCGGCGAAGATACCATCGGAGACTGTTCTATCTCCAGTGACGGGAAACTCGGTTTCGTCACCAATTTCATGAATGAGCTATATGTGATAGATCTGGCCAACATACCGCTGGGCCTGGCGCCGGGCATCAATCCGATTATTATTTCAAGCCATGGAGAAGACATCTCGATGACTCCCGACGGGCAGTACATAGTCATCGCGGACGGTTCTTTCCCCGACCCCGTTTCAGTGGTCAACATAGCCGCCAGGAACGAAGTCGACACCTGCTCCGTGGGGTCAGACCATAATTCGGTAGAGGTCCTCAGCGATAGTTCGGTGCTGGTTACATCGTACTATTCAAACCAGGTTTACAGGCTGACGATCGACGCTAACGGCACGCTGACTGATACCGGAGAAACACTTGCATTTAATGATGCGAATAATGTCTACGGTTCGCCGGACGCCGGAGCCGGTTTCGTAATCGGCCGGTTTGATAATCCTGTTGTCCAATCTTTCCTGGTACCCGGTCTAACAGCGGTGGATACCCGTAATCTGACCGGAGCGGGGATCTGCGGCGCGGTGCATCCTGACGGAGACATTATCTATATACGTACAGTATACTATGGCCAGGGTTATATCACCGCCTACAGTTTCAACTCCACGACAGCAGCTTTAGGCGCCAATCCCCTGTTTTCCATCCCTGTCTCTTCATGCTCTACCTTTTATGGAATGGACCAGATGGCTATCACACCTGACGGCACCCGGCTTTTTGTACCGGAAGGGGACGAGATAAAAATTTATGACGCGGATACGGGTTCACTGCTGCATACGATATCCGGCTATTTTCTCAACGATTTGACGGGAATATGTTTTGGCCCGAAGGCATTAGCGCGCAATACCGTGGGAGTGGGCGGTGAAGTCAGAGAAATACCCGGGACCGGAGCGGCTATTCCCTGGATTATCCTGGGTGTATGTCTACTGGGAGCCGGACTGGGCTTAAAATACGCAAGCGGCAGGGCAGGCAGATAAAGAGAAAGGCAGTAGGGGCAATCCTCCGTGATTGACCGATACTCACATAATGAGCGGACATGGAGGTCCGCCCCCTACGTCAGATTACCCTGTTTATTAAATATGAACAGGTTGTTGATGATAAAATCAGAACGAAAACAAGCCCGTTCATACTTACATCGCTTGAATACAAGTGAATTAGGACATGGCTGTATCATTGGAGCCGGCGCCGTTATCTCAAAAGACGTCCCGGACGATACAGTTGTTACTGGCAGACCCCAGGATCGATCAGACAAAACGTAAACATGAAATAGCACATATCCCGGTGATTGTCCAGAAGTGAGAAAATCTTTTTCATTTTTTTGAATAGATAAAAGCCTTTTACAGATTCCGCGGGTAACATCAAAATAATTTTTGAGCTACGTTCGTTGTAATGACAGCGAAGAGACGGTATACTGGACTTATGACATTCTTACCACCACTTCCTGTTGAAATCGTCAATCAATCATCCCATCTCGATATCGCGGTCAGGGCTATGATCAGTTCTCCGGGAATCGCCCTTGATACCGAGTCCAATAGCTTTCACCGCTATCCGGAGCAGCTCTGCCTCATCCAGATTGCCACTCATCAGACAATCTACATCATCGATACGATAGTCCTGAAAGAGCTTCACCCTCTTAAAAGAGTACTGGAAGATGCGTCCATCCAGAAAATTATCCACGGTGCGGACTACGATATCCGCAGTCTCGACCGGCATTGCGGATTCCGGGTCCGCAACCTGTACGATACCAGCATCGCAGCCCGCTTTTCCGGCTTGACGAGGTTTGGCCTGGGAGCCGTCATCGAAGACCTGCTTGGAATAGCTATCAATAAAAGCAAGCGGCTCCAGCGAGCCAACTGGGGGCGCCGCCCTCTCTCCGCCGAAGCCCTGGACTACGCTTCTACCGATGTCCGCTACCTCTTCTCTTTGAAAGATATCCTGGACCGGAGACTTCAGGCACTGGGACGTACTGAATGGACCGCGGAGGAATATGCCCGGCTTGAAGAGGTACGTTATACTCCTCCAAGTTTAGAAACTGCGTTTTTCTCCATTAAAGGAATCTATAAACTGAACACACGCGGACTCGCTATTTTGCGGAGTTTATTTCGTTTTAGAGAAGGAGAGGCCCGGCGGCTGCACCGCCCGCCCTTCTTCGTAATGCCTGATACTGCCCTTGTTTCACTCGCCGCCAGCCCTACCATGGCTCTTTCAGAGGTCCCCGGTCTTGGTCAAAACGGTATACAACAGTTCGGAAATGGTCTCCGGCAAGCCATACGGGCCGGCCAGGAGGCACCGCCGGTTCGCGTACCTCCCATCATAGACGAACGCTGCAGCCGTGAACAGTTGCAGGGTCTAACACGCCTTAAGGCCTGGCGTGCATCTTTAGGGACGGACCTTTCGCTCGATCCCTCTCTCCTCTGGCCTACGGCCAGCCTGGAGCGGCTTGGCAAAGCGCCGGATACGTTTGAGACCGAACTCGCTTCCCCTGACATCCGCCGCTGGCAACATGAACGCTTTGCGTCTTTTCTCCGTTCAGTACTGAAATCCCTGCAGTAACACCAGCCCGGCTTGATACAAATCAGAGGGATGGAAAATATTATAATGTTTGTGCAAGATTGTAAAAGCACTTTTGTAAACAACGCTCCATCCTTGGAAAAGCAGGGGGCGGACACGGAGGTCCGCCCTACGTAAGCTTACCCCGTTTACTTAGACGGTAGATAATCGCGATTATCAAGCCAGCGATAAATCCTCCAATATGTGCCATATAGGCCACCCCGCCTTCCGTTACACTGCCCAGCGATCCCACACCGTAGAAAAACTGCAATACTATCCACACTCCGATTACAACCAGGGCCGGCAGCGGCGCGACAAAACAGCCCAGCAGCACCCTGACCGGGGCCAGGGGAAACATGAGGATATAGGCGCCCAGTACCCCGGCAACAGCCCCGGAAGCTCCCATTGAAAGGGCCATAGAATTCAGATGAAATGCCATCTGGGCGAAACCGGCAACCAGACCGCAGAATAGATAGAAAAGCAGGAATTTGAAATGACCGAACATGTCTTCGACGTTATCACCGAATATCCACAGGTAAAGCATGTTGCCCCCGATGTGCAGCCACCCGGCATGCATAAACATGGAAGTAAAAAGCGTGGGAAAATCGCGTAAAGGATTTTCAAGAAAACGTGAAGTCAAAAACGACCACCTGATGATAAAATCGTCACCGCCGGTTATTTCCAGAAAGAAAAAGACAATGTTGACGACGATGATAACATAGGTAACCCAGGGTGTGGTCCGATGGGGATTACGATCGCTCAACGGGAACATATATTGCACCTCAAATTTGCCGTTAACCGTATATTGTAACTACCTTCGATCAGTTCCGGAAGACTCCCGGTCCGGTTAACGGGGAGTTATTGATTGATTCCTTATTATATTCTGCTTTATCAGGGCTTTGAAAGTCTTTTACATATTTCCCCAAGGGATACAGCAGACAATCATTGAGATAGTACTTTCGCGGTCCGTTCCAACCCCGATGTTGAAAGAAAGAGAAAAAAGCGGCTAATATTAAATTACGAAGGGTCAACGACTGCGTTTTCAAACCGGAAAAACTGGTAATTCCGCTATGATCATGCCTGTCAAGCCTTAATTTTTTCAAACGAGGGAAAAAGTTGAAAAAAAACGGACTGGTTTGGCTGCTGCTGTTCTCAATGATATTAGCTCTCTCAGGTCTTCAGGGTTGCAGCGGTAAACAAGATGTCAATATGCCCGTGGTTCTTCTGACTGACTTCGGTATTGAGGACTACCGTGTCCCGCAGTTCAAAGGCATTATCTACGGCAATAATCCAGCAGCAATTGTAGTAGATGCTTCACACAGCGTCCCGTCTTTCGATATTCCTTCGGGTGCTTTTATTCTGAATATCGCCGCCAGAGAATTCCCCGAGCATGTGGTCTTCGTGGCGGTTATCGCCCCTTATGTGCAAAAAGAGACCAGGTACCTGGTACTGACGACCGTAAAGCATCAGATATTCGTATTGCCGGATAACGGTCTGCTGACTCACGTGATACAGGAAACGGACATAGAGAGCATGTACCAGGTAACCAACCAGGAGCTCTTTGACCGTCCTATAAACGAGCTGGCAGCCGAACGTATTCAGGGCAGGATCGGAGCCCTGATAGCTTCCGGTTATCCCGCGCAGGATGTCGGCGCCCCATTGAAAGACTTCACGACCCTGGACGTTCAGAAGCCCGGAGTGATTGATAATAAGCTCCTGGGCACAATCGTCTATATAGATCATTTCGGCAATGCCATAACCAATATCCCATCAGGGACCGCCGGTGATTTCGGCCTTCAGCCGGGCGATACAGTCCGCCTAAAAAGTAAAGAACTCAATATCCCCGTGAAGTACGGGACCATCTACTCGGATGTTCCGCAGGGCAAAGAGGTTATCTTCGTGAATAATAACCTGGGTCTGCTGCAACTATCGATAAACCTCGGAAATTTCTGCAAGACGTATAATATTGAAGCAGGGGCCAGGATTGAGATCACAAGATAGCCTTTGACCGCATTAACTAATAAGCTTATCCGGGAACGAGGGACAGCGAACGTACCCTATCTCCGGGACTGCCGGATGACATCCAGCCAGCTCCGGAAACCGCAATCCGCCCCCGCTGCCTCAGCCGGCGTCCTGCCGGACAGCGCTTCAGGGGGAGTGAAGTAGTTATAGTGAACATGCCATCCGTTCAATATGCATAAAGTAGTCTTTTCCTTTTTCAGTCCCGATATAATCCTGGACCTGTTCCATGAAGCAGACTGCCAGTACAGGACTGTTTTCTCAATCCCACGGCTGTTAAAGGGGAATATATGCACATTTTTAGCCCTGAGGCCCAGCGCCAGGCTGATTCCGTGGGTATAACCTTTCCAGCCGTCCGTGAGGATAGAAGAGGGAATCATGCCGACCCTATCCTCTCCTTTTTCTATCAGTCCCTTCACATCATACTGGCTGATGTTCTGGGTTAATCCGGTAGCTATCAGGAAACCGCTGGAGACATCCACCAAATCAAGAAAGGTGAGAGTGATATCCTTGATATCATTATGCGCGGGCGATTCGGAAATCAACCAGGTACCGCCGGCCTTTATGGGAATATTTCCCGCCCACGCATATGCCAATCGACCGAAATGTGTAATCCAGTTATATACAGAGGTATTAGAGACAAAAAGGCCGTATTTACTGAACAGCATACCGGGAATGTGCTTAAGCTGTATCCCGGAGAAATACATGTCGATAGCCGCGGCCACCTGTTCCGCCGGGGTTTTCATCTCAGGAATAGCATTATTGTCGGCGAATTTCCTGTGGCAGTCTTTACACCACCAGCGCTGTATTCCATGATAACGGCCGAACTTGACCAGGCGCGTAGACCCGCACAGTTTACAGCGCAATCCTGAAGAATCTTCTTTTATTTTCATCTTTGCTATCTGCATTTCGCCTGATATCCGCTCCCCAACATCATTACAACCTCCGGGATACCATATAGACATTTATTCCGATCTCAGGGCCTGTATCGGGTCCAGTTTGGATGCCTGCCAGGCCGGATAAAAACCAAAGAAGAGTCCTATACCCACCGAGACTGCTACAGCCAGGATAACGATATCCGATGTTACCGCTGTCTGAGTCCAGCCCAGGTAGTTGACCAGCGCGGAACCTCCCCAGCCTATAATCACACCGATTATTCCGCCTGCAAAGGTCAACAAGGCGGAATCCACCAGGAACTGGCCCCAGATATCTCTTTCTCTAGCTCCCAGGGCTTTACGAACTCCGATTTCCCTGCGTCTCTCCATTACCGAGACCAGCATGATATTCATTACCCCGATGCCGCCTACCAGCAGTGATATGCCGGCTATGGCGCCCAGCAGAAGCGTCATACTCTGGGTAGCCTCGGTAATAGTGCTGATGAGGTCGTCCATGGATGTCACCGTAAAATCGTTGTCTTCATCAAAGCCGATGTTATGGCGGTCCTGAAGCAGGAAGGTAACATCCTCTTTGACCTGCTCTATGGCATCCTTATCCGTTACCTGTAAAGTAATGGAACTGACGGAATGCTCTCCGGTAGTAGTCAGTGACTTGGACATTATTCCCTGCAACGTGCTCAGTGGAATCAATATCGTTTGATCGGTAGAGCTGGACATGGACTCGCCCTTGCTTGCCAGCAAGCCGACCACTGTAAAGACGGTATTGCTCATCCTCAGCTTCTCGCCCACAATATCGCCGCCGTCCGGGAACAGGGTTTCCGCCACGGTAGTTCCAAGCAAGGCTACTTTTCGCTTGCGGTCATACTGGTCCTGAGTGAAAAATTCACCATCGGATACCTCCAGATTGTAGACCTCCTGGTAATCGACGGTCACACCGGTCACCCTGACCATCATATTTTCACCGCCGGCGATAACCTGCGTGCCGGACTGAGAATAGGGAGCTACGGCTGCCACGTTGTCGACCTCTTCCATAATAGCTTCCGCATCTTCGAATGTCAGTGTACTGGCAGAGCCGAATCCCGAGCGCACACCCCCGGAGGAGGTCGTTCCCGGCGAAACATAGATGGTGTTGGTCCCCAGGCTGGAGATCCTGCTCACAATCTGAGCCGTCGTGCCCTTACCTACGGACATAAGAATAATAACCGCGGCAACGCCGATAACCACACCCAGAATAGTCAAAAAACTCCTGAGTTTATGCGTGGCGACAGAGACCCAGGCTACTTTTACAGGATCAAAAAAATTTCTCATACTTTTTCCTCGCTTACAATCTGCCCGTCCTGGATATGAACAATGCGCTGGCAATGTCCGGCGGTGTTAGGATCGTGAGTAATCATAACCAGGGTTATATTCTGTTCGGCATGCAATGTACTCAGGATTCCCATCATCTCCTTGCTTGACCTGCTATCCAGGTTGCCGGTCGGTTCATCAGCCAGGATAATGGGAGGGTTCTTGGCCAGGGCACGGGCCACCGCCACCCTTTGCTGCTCTCCACCGGATAGCTCAGACGGGCGATGGTTCATACGGTCGGACAGCCCTACCTTGCTCAAAGCCTCTTTCGCTGCCCGCACGTCTACCTTGTCCGCATATTTTTGACCAAGCTCGACATTCCCTAAAGCGGACAGGTAAGGTAAAAGATTGAAACTCTGAAAGATAAATCCGATCTTCTGACCTCTCACTTTTGACAGCTCCCCGCTGTTTAGATGGCTGACCTCTCTCCCGTCCAGCACATAGCTCCCGGATGTAGGCCTGTCCAGCAGTCCTATCATGTTGAGCAGGGTGCTCTTACCGGAACCGGACGGTCCCATAATGGCTACCATTTCGCCCTTTTCAACATTGAGATCGACGCCCTGCAATACCTTTAGTTCCCTCTTTCCCATGGGATATGACTTTACTATTTTGTCTAATTTAATCATTTCTTCAGAATCCTCCAGGCTATCGACTAAAATCCACCCGGCGGAGGTACTCCTCCGCCTCCCATCATACCCATACCCACACCTCCGCTGCTGCTGGAGGAAGAAGTGGATGAGGAGCCGGTGGTATAGCTGACAACTTCTCCCTCGCTCAGGCCGGACTGTATTTCGGTATCCGAGCCATCCGTCATACCGACCGTTACTTCACGGATCTCAGTTTCAGTCCCGTTGACCACCTGGACAAAGCTCCTGGGTCCCTGGGTGGTAATCGCCCTTGAAGGCACATAAAGGACGTCGATGGCCTGTTCGTCAATAATCTCAACCGTGGCGGACAGTCCTTCTTTCAGCGTTACAGCGGTTGTTGTGGAAGTCTCAGCCGGACCGGCAGCCGTGCCGCTGGAGGAATCGCCTGCGGCAGGGGGAATTCCCTGCGGCATATCCGGGGGCATAGCCCCGGAAGGCGGCTGCATCATGGAAAATTCATCGGTGCTTACCGGCTCCAGCGACGTCAATGCGACCGTAACGTTAAAGTTGACCACACCGGAGGATACCGTGGCCGTAGGTGAAATAAAGGTAATTTCAGCCGGATATGTTACGTCCGATAATGCATCCAGTGAAACCTGGGCTTCACCCCCCAGCTCTACCATGGAAATATCATATTCAGTGACCAGAATTTCAGCCTCAAACTGCTCAGGATCGGAGATTATGGCGGCTACCGTCCCTTTATAGACCTCATCACCGCCACTGACCTTGACATTGGTAATAAACCCGTCAAAAGGAGCCTTTATAATAGGGCTCAGATTTTCAGTGTCTTCCAGGTCGGACTGGGCATCCGAGACCTCCAGTTCGGCATCCGCCAGGTCAAGCTTGGCCTCGCTTACCGCAGTATCAGCATCTTCCTGGTCCAGTTGAGCATCGAGCACAGCCGTTTTAGCGTCCTCTACGGCTATCTCCGCATCTTCAATGGCCTTTTTAGCCTTCTCAATATTGAACTGATATTGTTCTATTTGCAGCGCCACATCGGAGGAGACCGTAGTATCGGCGCCCTTCTTGATTCTCTCCAGCCTTGCCAGTGCGGTATCGTATTCTTCCTGCAAATCAGCTATGTACTCCGAGTCGATAGAGTCATCCCCGGCTCTACGCATAGCCAGAGCCAGATTTATTGAATCCTCGGCGGCGTCAACGATATCCTTTGCCGCTTTAACATCCTCGAGTTCGCCTAAATTATATTCAGCAACCTTTAAATCCAGCTCGGCCGACTCAACAGACATTACTTTTGATGAAACCGCGCGCTGGGCTGTGGTCACAGCTTCCTTGGCACTATTAAGGTTACGCTCGGCTTTGGTTACAGCCTCCTGGGCAGAGGTCAGGCTGCGCTGCGCCCTGGTCAGAGCCTTGGTGAGAGTTTTAATATCGTCTTCCCAGTCAGAGGTATTCAGCCTGGCGATTTCATCGCCCTTCGCGACCGTATCGCCCTCGCTGACCAGGACCTCTTCCACGTAACCGGCCATCTCGAAAGCCAGCTCCTCGGTCTTGGAATAGGCCAGGTTGCCCGTACCAGTAATGGAAACCGTGAGGTCACCCCGCTCCACTGTTGCGGTCCTGGTTGTGGCAGTGGTAGTCTCTTCGGAACCGGAACAACTCACGGATAATAAGACCAGTGCTCCAATCATAAAAACGGCTGCCAATATTTTTAACTTTTTCATTTCTTTATACCTTAACCTCTTCAACTTATATCTGCTGATAGCCACTATCCTGGTGGTGAATATACTGTTTAATAGCTGACTGTCCGGGGGCTAACCTCCGGCAGGCGGCGTACCTGAGGCAGGTCCTCCTCCGGCCACTTCCTGTTATTCATCCTCGTTATACTGCCAGTCATCCTGTTTTTCTCCTCTAATTCCAGCTTATTATGCCTGCCGATCAGGCATAAGTGTTTAAAGTCATCAACCAAAACAGGTTGTTATTATTATCATCATTAGCGAAAATTACTTTTGTCATGGAGATACCCGTATGCTTCTTTGATTATACCGGGCATCTCCCTCCTCAGACTGCGTTTTGCTTCATCCACAGACCGGTATGACCTGCCGTTATAACAGCAAAAACATGCCTGCCCGGTATACTCATCATATCGCTCTTCCATGTCTTACTCCTCCCCGGTATCTTTGATACCTTCCAGTTTCGTTATTCTATCGATAAATTATTAAACTATTATGAATTTGTCGGCCTGTTTTCCTCTATTGCATCACTCATAAAACCAGTTTAAGGTTAAACCAGCTCCTCCGACAGTGTCCGCAATCACCGGAAACCTGTTCTTGCCATGAATAAGCAAAGCAGTTAAAATGACACTTGTCATAGACACTTATGTAAATACATGACTGGTGTGACATGACAGGAAAATCACCCGTACCTACAATAATGGTATGAAGCAAACCAGAGGACTCTTAGATGCGGTATACCTGGTCCGTTTCGCATCATTGCTATGGATCGTGTACCTTTTGGCACTATTTATCATCAACCAGTCGCTGGGGCCGCCAATGCGGACTGCCCCTCTTTACTACATACTGTATGCCTGTATCGCTCTGGTCTGCCTGGGCCTGGCCTGCTGGACCTGGATACAGGAAAGATTAAAAAAGATATTCATCCCCCTTATCATCTTCATCACCACCGTCACGCCGCTGATTGTCAACTGGCTGGTAGTCAGCCTGTTTCCGCTGGTACCGCCTTCAGCTCCGGATGACTCTTACCTGCGCCCGTTTCCCTTCCTTTTCATGGGTCTCCTGCTGGTAGCCTGGCGTTACAGGTGGCAATATATTATCCTGGTAATACTGGTAATCTCAGGCTTAAACCTGGGAGTGACCTGGTCGTTTGCAGCTCCGAGGGGATTTCCATTTCAGGGAGGACTGATCTCTGTCCTGATGCAGACCGTGATATTTCTGGCCGTGGGATTTTCCATCAGCTACCTGATGAACCGGCTGAGAAGGCAGCAGCACTCACTGGAAGAGGCCAACCTGCGTTTGACTCATTATGCCAGCACCCTGGAGCATCTTACTGTCAGCCAGGAGCGCAACAGGCTGGCCAGGGAGCTGCATGATACGCTGGCCCATACACTGAGCGGGCTTTCCGTCCAACTGGAGGCCGCCAAGGCATACTGGGACCTCGACCAGAACGCAGCTCGCGAGGTACTTGAAAAATCATCGGCCGCAGCCCATGCCGGTCTGGAAGAGACACGCAGGGCGCTGAAGGCCCTGCGCGCCAGCCCACTGGAAGATATGGGGCTGGCGCTGGCTGTCAGTACCATGGCGACCGATTCCGCCGCCAGGGCCAACCTGTCGATCAATCTGCAAATCATGGACAGGCTGCCGGCCCTGTCGCCGGATATTGAACAGGCCGTTTACCGTATCGCACAGGAGGCGGTTTCCAATATCATCAATCATTCACAGGCCAGAAATTTCAGCCTCAAGCTGGAAAATACCAATGATAAAATATGCCTGGTGATACAGGATGACGGCATTGGTTTCGAAATAGAAAAGAATAACCAGGCAGGTCATTACGGGATTACCGGCATGAAGGAAAGAGCCCACCTGATAGGGGGCGAACTGACTATCACCAGCAAACCCGGGGCCGGTACCCGAATCGAGCTTATTATTTAGTTTTCATCCTCCTGATACTGAAAAGGTCTGGAGTATAAAAAGGAACAGTTGCTATGAAAATAATTATTTGTGACGATCAAGCTATTGTGCGGGACGGGCTTTCGATGATTTTAAAACTCGAGAAAGATATCCAGATCACAGGTGAGGGGGAAGACGGGGCCGAGGCGCTGGAACTGGTGGAAAAAGAAAAACCGGACCTGGTATTGATGGACCTGAAAATGCCCGTTATGAACGGCGTCGAGGCTACGCGCCGGATCAAAACGAAGTATCCGGAGATCAAGGTGCTGGTATTGACCACTTATGATGACGACCAGTGGGTATTCGACGCCATTCAGGCCGGAGCATCAGGGTACCTTCTGAAGGACACACCGCGTGAAAAGCTGGTGGAGGCCATCCGGGGTACAATAACAGGAAAAAGCTATGTCGATCCCTCTATAGCCCCGAAAGTACTTCAGCAGGTCACAAGCCACCAGACCCAGCCCGCTACCTTTATCACCAGTAAATTGACCGACCGGGAGATCGAGATACTGCGCCTGGTGGCTAAAGGACTGAGCAACACGGATATAGCCGAACACCTTTTTCTTTCGGAGGGAACGGTTAGAAATCACGTCAGCGCTATCCTCGCCAAGCTGGAGGTATCCGACCGTACCCAGGCGGCCGTCATCGCCATTCAGCACGGCCTGGGAAAGTAATAAAAAATATCTAGCGGATGCGTATCGCTCCTCCTCCGATTCCAATACGCATGGACCCCTGGTTGTTCTGAACGGAAGACGAGCTGGCCTTGTATGTTACCTGATCTCCCTCGGCAAGGCCCGATTTTACCTCGGTATTGGTGCCGTCCGATATTCCCACCGTTACCAGGCGGGTTTCGGTATCCGTACCGCTGATCACCTGAACGGTCTTTTGCTTGTTTTTGGTGGTTATAGCACGGGAAAGAACAACCAGTACACCGGAGACCTGTTCGGTAACAATCGTTACCGTAGCGGATAGGCCCTCTTTCAAGGTCACAGCGCCATCTGATGCGCCGGTACCGGCTGAAGCCGCCGGTCCGGGGAACGTTGCCATCCCCTCACCCCGGGCCATCGCCGGCGGAGTGCCCTGCATTCCGCCCCATCCGGAAGGAGGAGTACGCCGGGACATGTCCGAAGGAGGAGTCCCGGAAGGCATCAGACCGGATGGTCCGGCGCCGGACTGAAACCGCGGGGCGACCATCGCCGTATTTACCGGCTTAAGCGAGGTCAACTCAACCGTCACATTATAATTGACCACACCGGATGAAATTTTAGCAGTAGGAGAAATGAAGGTAATCCTGGCTGGATAGACCAGACCGGACATGGCTTCCAGTGAAACGGTAGCTTCACTGCCGGTCTGAACCGAGAATATATCGTTTTCCGTCACCAGGATTTCCGCTTCGAACTGGTCCGGATCGGCTATAACGGCGGCTATGGTGCCTTTATTAACCTCATCGCCCCCGCTGACCTTTACATCCGTAATAAAACCGTCAAAAGGCGCCTTTACTATGGGGCTCAGCCCGCTGGTTTCGTCCAGTTCAGCCTGAACATCCGTAACATTTTGTTCGGCATCCGCCAGGTCCAGCTCCGCATCACTGACCGCCTTTTCAGCGTCTTTCACAGCCAGCCGGGCATCACTCACCGCCTTACGGGCATTTTCAACGGCAATGCGCGCATCTTCAATATCCCGCCCGGCCCCTTCGATTTTCAGCCGGTATTTAGCTATCTGCAATGCCTCGCTCTGGGAGATCCCGCTATAAAGGCCACTTTTTATACTATCCAATTTGGCCAGGGCCGCTTCATAATCAGCCTGTAACCTGGCCAGATAGCCGTCCGTGCCAGACGAACCGTCTTCTTTGCTTATAGCAACAGCTACATCCAGTGATGTTTTCAGACTATCGACCTCTTCTATCGCGTCCTTGATCACATCCATTTCGTTGAAGTCGTATTCAAGATTTTTAAGCGACAGTTCGGCAGACCGGACATCCATTTCTCTGGCAGCCACAGTACGTTCAGATCTGGTCACGGCAGCCTGGGTGGAAACCAGGGCGCGGCGGGCTTTGGTAACCCTCTGCCGGGCTGACATCAGGCTGCGTTGAGACTGGCTGAGAGACCTGGTAAGGGCTTTGATATCATCTTCCCAATCGGCGGTATTCAATCTGGCTATTTCATCGCCCTCTGCGACAGAATCCCCCTCGCTGACCAGGACCTCTTCCACATAACCCGCTATTTCAAACGCCAGATCTTCACTTTTTGAATAAGCTAGGTTGCCTGTTCCCGCGATAGAGACCTCTATATCACCCCGCTGCACGGCAACCGTCCTGGTTACAGCCGTGTCCGTTTCATCATCCCTGGAACAGCCTGATAAAGGAAATACCATTATCAGCAAGGCGATTAATATTATCCCGGCTTTGGTTAGTCTCATATTCAGCCTCCCGCCAACATGGTCCTGGAAAATTCAACTGCTATACATCTATCAGCATACAACGAAAATGTTAGGAAACTTTTAATTTTTATGATATATCAGGTCTCTTTTTTCATGTATTGCAGTTTGGGGAAATGGCAGTACAGCCGCGTTAACCGGATATACGCCCTGCTGGAAATAACATCCGGTTGTTTTATTCCGATCTCAGCGCCTGTATCGGATCGAGACGCGATCCCTGCCAGGCGGGATAAAACCCGAAGAAAAGACCGATTCCCACGGATACACCTACCGCCAGGAGTACGGTATCCGAGGTAACAAGCGTGGATACGGCGCCTGTCTGGCCTATCATGTAGGAACCGGCCCAGCCAATGGCAACACCGATTATACCGCCGGCAAAGGTCAATAAGGCGGCGTCCAGCAGGAACTGTCCCCAGATATCCCTCTCCTTTGCCCCCAGGGCTTTACGGATACCGATCTCCCTGCGTCTTTCCATGACCGAGACCAGCATGATATTCATCACACCGATGCCGCCTACCAGCAGAGAGATGCCGGCGATAGCGCCCAGCAAAATAGTCATGCTTTGCATGGAGGTGGTTATTGTATCGGTTATCTCATCAGTCGAGGTAATGGAAAAATCATTTTCGGCCCCGAAAGCAATATGATGACGTTCCTGTAGTATGGCCGTAATCTGTTCTTTGACCGAATCAATGGACTTTTCATCCACCGCCTGTACAGTAATCGAATTGACCGTATGCTCCCCGGAGGTTGTTACCGATCTGGCCATGATGCCCTGGAGCGTGGAAAGGGGAATGTAGATATAGTTATCGGATGAAAAGAAGCCTTCTCCTTTATGTTCGAGCAGACCTATTACGGTGAAAACGGTGTTGCCCATGCGGATTTTCTCACCTACAGGATCATTCTCCAGGAAAAGGGTCTGGCTGACAGCCTGCCCGATCAAGGCTACTTTTGAAGCCCTTTCGTAGGCATCCACGGTAATATAATCGCCTGAGCTTAACATCACCTCATTGATATCCTGGTAGCTGGGAGTGATGCCTGTGATCATAACACTCATGTTTTGATTGCCTGCAATCACCTGCATCCCGGTCATGGATGTAGGGGCTACCCCGTTAATATTGGTAACATCCATGGCAATAGCCCTGGCATCTTCCAGTGTCAGGGTGCTGGCTGAGCCGAAACCACCCCGGACGCCTCCCTGTGAAGTGGACCCGGGCCTTATGGTGATCATATTGGCCCCCAGGCTGCTGAGGCTGCTCAGGATTTGCTGCTCGGTACCTCTGCCTACCGACATCAAAATAATTACCGCCGCTACCCCTATTACCACACCGAGGATAGTAAGAAAGCTCCTCAGCTTGTGAGTAATAACAGCCGTCCAGGCAGTGGAGAGGGGCACAAAAAAAGTTTTCATAGCGTTTCCTCGTTTAAAACCTGTCCATCTTCGATGTGTATAATGCGCTGGCAGTAATGTGCGATATTGTTATCATGTGTAATCATCACCAGAGTGATTTGTTGTTCGCGGTGCAGACCGCACAGGATATTCATGATATCCTTGCTGGAATGGCTGTCCAGGTTTCCCGTGGGTTCATCTGCAAGGATAATAGGAGGAGACTTGGCCAGGGCTCTGGCCACCGCTACTCTTTGCTGTTCTCCGCCTGAAAGCTCATTCGGACGGTGATGCATTCGTTCGTTTAAACCCACTTTTGCCAGGGCTTCCCTGGCCACCGGTGTGTCCATTTTTCCGGCGTATTTCTGTCCCAGCTCAACGTTGCCCAGAGCGGAAAGGTAAGGCAGCAGGTTGAAGCTTTGAAAGATAAAACCGATTTTTTGCCCCCTCACTTTAGACAGCTCACCTCCGTTCAGGCGGCTGACCTCGCGTCCGTCAAGTATATATTTACCTGATGTAGGCCTATCCAGCAAGCCGATCATATTGAGAAGCGTACTCTTCCCCGATCCGGACGGGCCCATGATAGCCACCATCTCACCCTTTCCGATATTCAGGTTGATCCCCTGCAACACCCTTAATACTCCCTTGCCCATGGGATACTCTTTAACTATATTCTGTAATTTTATCATTACTTTGTCCTCAGCTTGATACAGGACTAGAATGGGAATCCTCCGCGCATCATTCCGGAAGACGAAGAGGCGATTTGTATCATTATCTGCTCTCCTTCTTTCAGCCCTTCGGTAATTTCAGTATTGGTAGAATCGCTGAGCCCGGTCTTCACGGTCCGGGTTTCAGTACCGGTGTCTGTTACCACCTGGACAGTGGATATTCCGGCCCTTCTGACAATAGCCCGGCTGGCGACCACTATTACATCATTCTTTTCCTGTACCGGTATGGTAACGGTAGCAGACAAACCGTCCTTCAGATTGACCGGAGTCAAGGAAATACCGTCTTCCGGCGCGGTACCCGGAGCGCCTGACGAAGGCATTCCGGACTGGGGAGCACCCCCGGCGGGGGGCGTAAATCCCTCCGGCGGCGAGAACCCTTGGGGAGGACCTCCACCGGAAAAGGCCGTTAAGCCGTTCATTGCCTGGCTGGACTCGGGTACAAGCGAAGTCAATTCTACTGTTACGGTATAATTAACCACTCCCGATTGTATAGTAGCCAGCGGAGCCACCTGGGTAATTTCGGCAGGGAAACTCAAACCGGACAAAGCATCGCAGGAGACCGAGGCTTTTCGTCCGATGGTCACATTCATGATATCCCTTTCTGTGACCAGTACATTGGCAATGAATTTATCAGGCTCGGCAATCTCTATCAGGCTGCTGCTCCTTTGAACGATATCTCCTGTATTAACACTGACTTTGGTAATCAACCCCCTGAAAGGCGCGATAATTTCCTGGTTGCTCTTCTGAGCGTCATCCAGATTTTTCTGGGCTTCATCCACCTTGTTCCGGGCTATAACCACAGCATCATTAGCCAGATCCAGGGCACTCTGGGCTTTGACGACGGCATCCCCGGCATACAATACCTCGTTTTGAGCGTTGACAACATTTTGTCGGACTACCGTCATATTGTTTTCCGCCTGCTCTACGGCAGATACCCTGGCCTTGATATCGGCAATGGAGGAGGTAACATCGGCATGCTCGGGATCGTTTATCAGCCGCTCCATCTGGCTTTTATATACGCCGATCAGCCCGCCATCCGGTACATGCCTCGAACTGGCGCTCTCGGGATTGGTATCCTCTTCATAATAATTAATCATCTCCCGCCAGTATCTCGCTCCCGCGGTGTCTTTCTCCCTGCTGGCCGTTTGAAGCATTATCTTGGCCTGCTGGAGCTTGATTTCAGCCTCATCTATTTTATCCTGAAGCTCTTTCACATCCTGCTGCATTGAAAGTGCATATTTGGCGCTGTCCAGTGTAGATTGGGCGGCAATGACCTTGTTCTGGGCATCGGTAACTGATATTTTGGCCTGCTCTACATTATTCTGGGCCTTAAAAAGGGCCGTTTCGGCCTGGGCGACCCCCGATTGGGCCTGTGCAAGGTTGTACTTCGCAGAATCAAGCGCATACTGATTGGAAACGATCTGGTCCTGCCAGTCCTTCGTATCGGCCTTAACCAGCACCTGTCCATCTTCAACCATGGCCCCTTCCGCAATAAGAACATCCGAAATCTTGGCATATGAGGCCTGTGAAACCAGGCCCGTTTCACCAAAGGTCAGCTCCTGCTTGTTTTTTAACGCCAGATTACCCGTACCGACAACAATAATCGAGATATTACCCCGCTGGACTGTGGCAATCTGGGGCTTTGGAGCATCGGTCTCATCACCGCCTCCAGCACAACTTACTGTCAGGAATAACAATGTACCGGTCACCATAATCGCCAGAAGAATTTTCAGGGCCTTATTCATTTTACTCATACCTTTCAATATCATTTAAAACCGACAGGATATACTATCACGATAGCAAGCAATTATTAAGAAATTATTAATCCGGTAAGACCCGATCCCTGTGAAAAAGCACAGGTTCAAAGGAACTCACTTATTAATGATAACAGACTTAAGATGAATATTATAGTAGAGATAGTCTCCCGATCCACTCTCAAGTTATACCAGATGAGCCTCCTTCTCCCTCACTCTCCCTGCCCCCTGCGCTGAGCATAGCATACACTTGACGCCATATCGACCATTCTGAAACACACCGGCCCTCCTTCACACCTGCCGGTATGCCATGAAAAACGTTACCCATTCAGAGTCCCGATACATCCTTATCACACCTTATCGGGACGTGGGATTCTCAGATTCAAGAGACTCTCACGTCGGGCTAAGCCCT
Organism: Dehalococcoidales bacterium; assembly: GCA_016926695.1. The sequence continues at coordinate 29,150 of JAFGOB010000030.1, forward strand.
CCTCAGAGTGGACTTAATATAGTACTTTTTCAGCAGTCTCTTTCGGCGAAACCCGCTCCACCACCGGCGTTCTCCCAACAGATAAAAAATTCACCGGACAGCGCCTGGACGGTACCGGCCTCTACTACTACGGGGCCCGTTGGGACAACGGCGGATACTACGATCCGCAGATAGTCCGCTTCATCAGCCCGGATACTATAGTGCCCGACCCCATGAATCCGCAGAGTTTAAATAGATATTCTTATTGTCTGAATAATCCGCTGAAATATGTTGTTGACGCTCGCACTCTATGACCGTATCCAGTTTGGGGTTAGTGACCGTGTAGGCAGTTCAAAAAGATGACTTGATCGGATGGTA
>JAFGOB010000031.1 GCA_016926695.1 Dehalococcoidales bacterium
GGGTTAAAAATAAGTTGTAACATTTATGAGTAACTCAAGTCTTTATCTTTAGTAGCTCGATTTTTCCACGTTTCGCGGTTCGCTCATATTCGTTTATACTTGACAAACGCATATAATACGGTATATTTTTAAAAAACCAGAATAACGATAATGCTATCGTTGAAAAAAAGCCTGTCTGAAAGTAAAAGCTGTTCTTCCATTGGCAGACGCTGACCATTATCCCTGTCTACAATCGGGTAATTCTGTTCCGGCAGCGATCAAGATTCAATAAAATAATGTCGAGCGGATATCGAGGAAAACAACAGTTTGAAAAATTTGCTCGTTCCTATGATTTTCCTGCCGGTTTTCATGCTTTTTTTAACTGGTTGTACCGGCGCTGCGCCCCCCCCAAAAACATCAGTACCGGCAATCTCATCAACCGCTGTTGCCACATTGACCGCATCTACTGCCGGTGATGACGCTCGGCAGCCTCTATACGGGGGAGTTCTGAAAAGCATCAGCGCCTCCGGCCCACAGGTACTCGGCGGTTTCGAAGGTGGTTTTGCAGATGCCTATTATACTCTCCCGGCAGTCGAATCTTTACTGGACGTCGCCTCGAATAGGGAGCACGGAAACGGACTTGAACCCGTCCTGGCGGAAGCCTATACGGAAGATACAGTAAAAAGGAAATTCGTCTTTAAACTGAGGAGGGGAATCCGGTTCCACGATGGTACGGACTTTGATGCGGATGCCGTGCTCTGGAACTTTCAGCAGGCCATAGACAATAACCGGCTGGCGTTCATGGACTACTGGCAGGGTATGAAAAAAATAGATGATTACACCGTTGAATTGTATTTTAAAGAATATCACAACCAGCTTATTCAGAACTGGGGATGGCAGGGGCAGAGGTCTCCTTCGGCATATAAAAAAGCCAGCGGGGGAGACATCGAGAGGGGAATGCTCTGGAACCGCACAAATGTGGTGGGCACCGGCCCTTTTATCTTGCATGAATTCGTTAAGGATGACCATATAACCTGGGCTAAAAATAAAAACTACTGGCGTAAAGGTAAACCCTATCTGGATGGCATTGAAATAAAATTTATCGCCAATCCCGCAACTGCCCAGTCGCTGCTGGAATCCGGTCAGGCCGACCAGTGGCGTTTCCCTCCTACTGACAATCAGCAAGTCCTGGCAAATGCCGGTTTTAAGAGAATCACTTCGTGGGCGGGTCTGCCGTATGCCATCTGGCCCAATACCCGGAATCCAGACTCCAAGTGGAAAGACCTGAGGTTGTGCCAGGCCCTGGAGTATGCCCTGGATAAGAAGGCTATAGCCCATGCTCTGGGAAAAGGCCTCTACAAACCCATGACCCAGGTAGCGCCTGAGGGGGAATGGGGCTATGATAAAGATTACCCGGTCCGCGGTTACGATGTATCAAGAGCCAGACAAGTGCTGGCTGAAGCCGGTTATCCCAACGGGCTCAATGCCAGTCTGCTGATTTTGAATGATGCTGAGAGCCAGGATGCCGGTACGGCTATCAAGCAATACCTGGATGCAGCGGGTATCAATATCAGTCTGGATGTGGCCGATCCCGCTCGCTTCTACAGCACTATCTGGAGTGAAAATATTCCCGCCGGAGACCTGTCATGGACCTTCTATGGAAAAGAAGTCACCAATTTTCTGACATATATGCGCTGGTTTAACAGAGACTCCTTATCAGTCTCCTCTTATTACGGACAAACAGATGAACAGAAAGCCATGGCCGATCTTGTAAAGGTGATTCAGGACCCCGCCGGTCAAAAGGCCATGACGGGTATACTGATGAGGTGGATGAATGATAATGCCCCGGTAATACCTGTCTATGAAGTCCCCCTGGCGATTGTTACCGCCCAATATGTACATACTACCGAACTAACACATGGATTTATCCGCTGGCAAACGGAAGAAGTCTGGATGGAGACACATTGACCAACAATACTGAAAATTGAAATCAACTAGCTGAGCCCGCCATACAATCAGGCTGGAAATAAAAAAAAGAACAGGGGTCTTGATTTTAGTCGCATATGAAGCGTAATATTTGTGTATGTATATTTACGTTGGTATAATGGGTGATAAGATAATCGTCAATGTGCTTCATGATGTGATTGTTTATTGAATATGATCAGGAATAGCTACCTGAAATTGGCCTGGAGAGGTTCAATATGACTAATTACATTATTCGCCGGCTCCTGATGGGAATTCTGATCATTATCCTGGTCAGCCTGATCATATTTTTCGTAATACGGTTATTACCCGGCGATCCGCTTATTATCTACATGGGCCAGCAGGCAGCTCAAGGCCAGATCACAGAGGAACAGATTGAATTTCTACGGCACCAGTTCGGTCTGGATAAACCCATAATCGTTCAATATTTTAACTGGATTAACGGCATATTTCACGGCGACCTGGGACAGTCAATATATTATCATGAAAATGTCGGCAGCCTTCTGCTGGACCGGTTTCCGCTGACATTACATCTTGGCTTAACATCATTTGTTATTGCCAACATATTAGGTGTAGCCTTGGGAATTGTTGCTGCCATTAGGAGAGGCACCTGGATCGACACGACGGTGACTGCTTTTGCTAATCTAGGAATAACTATCCCTGTTTTCTGGCTGGGACTGTTGATGATGTATATTTTTGGGCTGAAGCTCGGATGGCTGCCCATAGCCGGCTACACTTCACCCTTTGATGACATCTGGTTGAGCACGAAACAGCTCATCATGCCTGTTGCCTGTCTGGCAATTACCAGTCTGGCGGGGACCGCCCGCCAGACTCGATCGAGTATGCTGGAAGTGGTGCGCCAGGACTACATCCGCACCGCCTGGTCAAAAGGTCTGCGGGAAAGAGTGGTGATTTTTCGTCATGCCGTGAAGATCAGCCTCATACCCGTAATCACATTAATGGGTTTAGGCGTGGGCATAGTCTTTGGCGGTTCCGTGCTGGTTGAAACCGTCTTCGCAGTCCCCGGCATAGGTCGGCTGCTGGCGACCAGTATCTTTAACCAGGACTACACCGTTATTCAGTCGGGTACGCTGGTGATTTCCGTGATCATTGTGGCAGTGAATCTAATTGTTGACATTTCATACGGGTGGTTTGATCCCAGGATAAGATATGGATAGGAGAAATTAGAGTATGGCAGAAGGCTCTACCATGTCGACTTTTATCGAAGCTCCTCCGCGCGTCAACGAATGGAAACGTTTTCAGAGGGTTTTTTTACAGCGCGGTCTCGTCCTTTTCGGTCTGATCGTGATAACATTGCTGGTCCTTTCCGCCATCTTCGCAGACATTATTACACCTTACAATCCGTACATAGGCGACATGAATGAATCACTGCAGCAACCAGGCTGGAAACACCTGCTGGGAACGGATATCCAGGGCCGGGATACTCTATCCCGTCTTCTCTATGGAACAAGAACGGCATTGCTGGTGGGTTTCGTTACAGTGGGTTCAGCGGCTATAATAGGAGTTATACTGGGAATACTAGCCGGGTACCTGGGTGGCTTAACGAATATGATTATCATGAGAATCATGGATGCGCTTATGGGATTCCCCATGCTGGTCCTGGCTATCCTTATCAGTGCTGTTCTTGGAGGAGGTATACAAAATGTAATTATAGCCCTGGCGGTAGGGACGATGCCGGGATATACCCGTCTGATGTGCGGTATGACACTCAGTGTGAGGGAAAATGACTATATCCTGGCGGAGCAAGCAATGGGATCAAGTAATATCCGTACGATGTTGAGGCACGTTTTACCCAATGCAATACAGCCTATGATCGTCCTAGTGACAATGATGCTGGGAAATGTTATCCTAGCTGAAGCTGGACTTAGTTTCCTGGGGATCGGAATAAAACCGCCTGGAGCTGCCTGGGGTTCCATGGTAAGCGACGGGTACCAGTATACAATGAATAATCCGGTACTCTCTTTTGCTCCAGGAATCGCCATTATGCTGGTGGTTTTTGCTTTTAATATGGTAGGGGATGGTTTACGGGATGCACTTGATCCCCGACTTAGGGGTACAATATAAATACAGGCGAGTTAATAAAATTGGCAAAGGAATGAAAGATGTCAAAATTACTGGAAGTTAAAAACCTGCAAACTCAATTCAAAACGGAGAGTGGTCTGGTTAAAGCAGTCGATGATGTTTCCTTCTATATCGACGAACAGGAAATCGTGGGCATGGTGGGAGAGAGCGGCTGCGGCAAGTCCGTCACCCAGTTGTCGGTGATGCGCTTGATCAATGCACCGGGGAAGATTGCCGGAGGGCAGATCCTCTTTGAAGGACAGGACCTCTTGAAGTATGAGGCCAATGGTCCTGAGATGAGATCCACCCGGGGAGCTAAGATTGCCATGATCTTTCAGGAGCCTATGACATCGCTTAACCCGGTGTTGACCATAGGCCGGCAAGTGAAAGAAATGCTGGAGCTGCATCTGGGGATGCATGGCGATGAGTCCAACAAAAGGGCCGCGGAGCTGCTAAGCCTGGTAGGAATTCCCAGCGCTGAAAGCCGTCTGGACGATTATCCTCACCAGTTCAGCGGTGGGATGAGGCAAAGAGTGATGATCGCTATGGGGCTGTCCTGCAACCCCAAAATGCTGATAGCGGACGAGCCGACCACCGCACTGGATGTGACCACCCAGGCACAGTTGCTCGAGCTTATGAAGGCTATGGTGGAAAGATTCAAGAGCTCGCTGATTATCGTCACACATAACCTGGGAGTTGTGGCCCGCTATGCCCAGAGAATTTACATTATGTATGCAGGAAGAATAGTGGAATCGGGCTCCTGCAAAGATATCTTCCGCAGTCCCAAACATCCCTACACCGTCGGCCTGCTAAAGTGCGTACCACGTCTGGATGAGGAGGAAGGGACGAAGCTGGTGCCCATTAAAGGCTTGCCGCCAAACCTGATTAATATGCCTAAAACCTGTGCCTTCTTACCCCGCTGCCCCTACGTTACAGAGCAATGCAAGCGGGAGCCATGGCCGGAATTAAGATTGGTGGGTAACCAGCAATATATCCGCTGTTATGTTAATATAGAGGAGAAGCAAAGTGTCACAACCAAATGATATTTTATTAAGCGTTAAAGACCTGAAAATGTACTTTCCCATAACCCGAGGGTTATTGAGAAGGAAAGTAGCGGATGTTAAGGCAGTTGACGGCGTTACCTTCGACCTGAAGAGGGGAGAAACCCTGGGGCTGGTGGGTGAAAGTGGATGCGGGAAGACCACGGTAGGCCGCTGCGTAATAAGGCTTTATCAGCCGTCTTCCGGGCAAATCCTCTTTGGAAGCGAGGATATCTCCTCTTTACCCGAACGCAAGATCAGACATTTGAGGCGGAAAATATCCTTGATCTTTCAGGATCCTTACAGCTCCCTGGACCCCAGACAAAATGCCGAAAGCATTGTGGGAGAACCCCTGCGGGTACATAGCATGGTCTCCTCCCAGAATGAGTACAAGGACAAGGTAGCCGACCTTTTCCGTACGGTAGGTCTGGACCCCAGCATGGGAGACCGTTTTCCCCATGAATTCAGCGGAGGGCAGAGACAGCGTATAGGTGTTGCCAGGGCTCTGGCCTGTCAGCCCGACCTGATTGTCTGCGATGAACCTATCTCCGCTCTTGACGTCTCCATTCAGGCACAGATCATCAATCTGCTGCAGGAGCTTCAATCCGGTTTACAGGGCCTGACTTACATTTTCATCGCTCATGACCTATCAGTAGTCAAGCATATCAGCAACAGGATTGCTGTCATGTATCTGGGACGTATAGTGGAAATCACCCGACCCAAGGAGCTATACGAAAACCCCTTGCATCCATATACCAAAGCCCTGCTGTCCGCCGTGCCCGTACCTGATCCGTATATCGAGGAAACCCGTGAAAGGATTATCCTGAAAGGTGAAGTACCCAGTCCCATCAATCCTCCCAGCGGCTGCAGCTTCCATGTAAGATGCTTTATGGCAACTCCGGAGTGCAGCAAGGCTGTACCTCCTTTGAGAGATGTGGGGAACGGACACCAGGTGGCCTGTATCCGCGTATAACATTTAAAATAATCCGGATAGACTTCTTCCTCCCCTCTATCCAGCGCTCAAACAGGCCTTTCTTCTTAGAAAGGCCTGTATTTTCTGGGCGGCTGCGGTATGTAAAACCTTTCAAGGAGGGACTCAACATGCATTTCGAAGATTTCATACCGGGTGATATTCTGAAGTGGCCTTACACTACTCAGTACGGCAAAGAGAATGGCATAGAGAGCGACGTGCTGGTGCTGGGAGGCGGCATCGCGGGTTGCTGGGCAGCTATCACCGCTGCCAGGAGAGGGGCCAGGGTTGTACTGGTGGAAAAGTCCGTCACCAGAACCAGCGGCGCCGGAGGCTCCGGTGTCGACCACTGGCATGCAGCGGTAACCAACCCCGCCTGTAAAATTACTCCCGAAGAGTTTACACTGGCCAATATTGAAAATTTCAGGGGCTGGAGAAACGGCATCAGCCAGTATATCACCAGCCGGGAAAGCTATGACTGCCTTCTCGACCTGGAGAAACTGGGGGTTAAAATCCGTGATTCCGGGGACGAGTTCAAGGGAGCGGAGTTCCGGGATGACGCCACCAGGTTGATGTTTGCCTACGATTATTCGGCCAGGTACTGTATTCGTGTCTGGGGCTCTACCGCCAAACCCGCTTTGCAAAGGGAATGCCAGCGGCTGGGAGTGGAAATCTATAATCATGTAATGGTTACAGGCCTCCTCAACCAGGGAGGCAAGCAGGGAACGCGGGTGGTAGGAGCAACCGGATTCAATACCCGGACGGGAGAGTTTTACGTATTCCGGAGCAAGGCCAGCATCTTATGTATGTTCCTGCCGCAGCGCCAATGGATCTTTAACACAGAACTTAAGGGGCTTTGCACCACACACCGCCCGCCCAACTCATCAGGAGACGGCCATGCCATGGCCTGGAAGGCAGGCGCTGAATTTACCGCAGTAGAGCATTCCAGGCGGGGAATGGGCGCCGGGTACGGCTATCCTCAGTACGGGGTAGGCAATGCCGCCAATACCTGGTATGCCTGCACCCTGGTGGATGCCGAGGGCAAGCAAATCCCCTGGGTAAACAGGGACGGAACGGTCCTCAAGACTGTTTCGGAGAGATACCAACCGGCACCGGGACAGAAATTTTTCATCTCGGATATGAGCCGCGTATATAAATACCAGGGCCCCACGCTGCTGCCGGACTGGCAGCAGCGCGCAAGGCAGGGCGAGTTCACCCTTCCGGTTTACGCCGATATACCCTCCCTGCCCGAGCTCGAAAGAAAAGTTCTCTGGGGAATGATGATCGCCCAGGAAGCCAGGACGCTTATCCCTGTTTACTGGACCTATAACCAGGCTGGATTCGATCCTGAAAAAGACATGCTCCAGTATTACGACGGCAACTGGATGGGTATGGGCCCGCCACAGTGGCGTGACGGCGCGGACGGCGGAGGACTGGTGGTTGACTGGGACCTCAAAACCAGTCTTGACGGGCTTTACGCAGCCGGCGGGCAGCTCTTTGCTTCAGGAGATCATGCCTACGCCGCCGTTACGGGCTGTTATGCCGCCAGAAAAGCCGCCGCCTATGCAGAGGGTATAGCGCAGGGTATTATAGACCCTTCCCAGGTTGAACAGGAAAGAGCACGGGTCTATGCTCCGCTGAAACGCCGGGGCGGGATAGACTGGAAAGAGCTGAATGCCGGCATTTGCCGGGTGATGCAGGACTACTGCGGTGAAATAAAAAACGATGAACTATTGAAGATCGGCCTGAAATGGATCGAAGAGATAGAGGACGGAGAGGCCCAGACTGCCTTTGCCCGTAATCCCCATGAGCTTGGCAGGCTGCACGAGGTTTTCAATATTGTCACCAACGCCAGAATGATTTTTGAAGCCTGCCGGGCCCACAAGGCCAGCAATGCAGATATCGGTTTTATCCGTGCAGACTATCCGGCTGCCGATCCTCCTGAATGGCATAAATGGCTTACCATCAGGCTGGACGGGGACCATACCAGCACGGGCAGCCTTCCTCCGGACTACTGGGGCGACCTGCAGACCAACTACGCAGAGCACTGCGGACTGTAAGGAGGGAGTAAAAATATGAAGCAGGAAGATGCAAGGATGTTCCCGAACCTGGTAACACCGGGAAACCCGGTGTTGTTCGATGAAGAGGTCTGTACCGGCTGCAACATCTGCGTTGAACAATGCGTCATGGATATACTGATGCCCAATCCCATAAAAGGCCAACCGCCTGTCATCCTTTATGCGGACGAATGTTACTACGACGGACTGTGCGTGAAAAACTGCCCGTTATGGGAAAAAGGCGCCATAAAATTGAACCATCCGCTGAACCAGCGCGTCCGCTGGAAAAGAAAAGCGAGCGGAGAACATTTCCGGCTGGGGATGCCTAATCCCCCTCCACCCAATAGCCGCCCCCCGGTGGGCGGCTGGAATGCTACAGATTGAAAATAATTCGCTGATAATACTGTTAGAGAGGTAAAAATGGACCAGGCAACCAGGATGTTATTCGAAGAAAGAGAAAAGAGGCTCATGGAGGCGGTACAGCTCAAAGTCCCGGACCGGGTACCCGTCTCAATCCCTTTCAGCTATTTTCCGGCCAAGCTCGCCGGAATCCCCGCGCAGGTCGCCTATTACGACTTCCCCCGCTGGAAGCAGGCCTACATCCGGGCGGTGGAACATTATCAGCCGGACCGCGTGGTGGTAATAAGCAACCAGTCGGGCAGGGTACTGGAAGGGCTGGACAGCAAAACACTCAAGTGGCCGGGCCACGGGGTTTCCCCTTTCCACACTCACCAGTTCGTGGAAGGGGAATACATGAAGGAAGACGAGTACGATCTTTTACTGAACGATATGTCCGATTTCCTGGTCCGCCGCTATATCCCGCGCTGCTACGGGACACTGGGTCCGCTTGAAAAGCTGCCCCATCTCAACACCCTGTTACAGGGCCTGCCCTTTAATAACCTGGCTTCGGAAGAGATGGCGGGGATATTCGAGAAACTGGCCAGGAATGCCCGGGAAGCGGTACAATGGCAGGCCGGCGTGGACTCCCTGACCAGCGAACTGAAAGAGAAAGGCTTTTTCTGCCGCATGACGCCGGGGGGAGGGGTCCCGTTCGATACCATCTCGGATTTTTTACGCGGTATGCGGGGAGCCATGCTGGATATGTACCGCAGGCCGGACAAACTGCTGGCAGCCTGCGAAATGCTATCACGCATCCAGGTCGAGCGTATACGCTCCGCTCCCAGGCAGACTGAGTTCATCACCTCCTTCGTGGCCCTCCACCGGGGGGCTGAAGGGTTCATGTCCATAAAACAATTCGAGACCTTTTACTGGCCTTACCTGAAAAAAATGATCAATGCCCTGGTAGAGGCAGGAAGCACACCCGATATTTTCTTCGAGGGAGATTATACCTCCCGCCTGGAATACCTGTGCGAGCTGCCCAAGGGAAAAGTAATCGCCCGCTTCGACCGGACGGACATGCGAAAGGCCAAGGAGATTGCAGGAAAGTATATCTGTATCGCCGGCAATGTCTTTCCCTCCCTGCTCCAGACAGGTACGGCGGATGACGTAAAAAAATACTGCAAATGGCTGATCGACGTCGTGGGAAAGGATGGCGGATATATCATGACCTCCGCTTCTGCGCTGGATGAAGTCGATCCGCGTAATTTAAAGGTCATGATCGACTTTACCCGCGAATACGGCAGGTACCGCTAGTCGGCGATAGCCGGTTGGCTATCGCTGACAGATTTTACACAGATTTTACATTGCGGTTAAGCGCCTGTAATATTCCTCCTCTATAGTGGTAATAGAAAGATTGAATTACGTGATTCATGACCGCCGCCCGGGGCCCCGGCAAGCCGGCAGACTTTAATTCAATCAAGCAGAGGAGGATAAAAACATGAAAAAACGGACTATTTTCGCATCAGCGCTATTGGCCTTGCTGATACTGGTGGTCGCCCCGCTGGCGGCCATGGCGCAGGACCAGTCGGAATCTTCATCAAGTGACACACGGGAGATAAACGGGGGGCTGGCCCTGGTTGCTCCCCGCATCGTACTTCCCGGGGATGAGATGTCAATGACCGTATTCCTGAGGAAAGACCAGACCACGGTGGAAGGAGTCTCCATATGGGCTTTGACAGCGGACGAGCATTCCCTGAAAAGGGCACTCCGCTTTGCCCTGGCTAAAAAGAGGACTATCCCCAACATGGAGGACTTTCAGACCTTTCTTGATGAAAAAGGCACTTTGCTCGGGCAGACCGACAGCGACGGGAAACTGTACTGTACTTTCGATGAAACCGACAACTACGTACTGGTAGCTGTAAAACAGGGCTATATCCCCGCTTTTTCCAGGTTATGGGTCAGGCAAGTACTGGCCATAGATGCGCCGGAGTCCGCCCAGGCAGGCGAAGAAGTTGTTTGTACCGTCACGATCAGGGGTAACCAGGAACCCCTCAGCGAAGCAGGAGTCTGGGCGGTGGAAGTGGATAATCCCCCGGGTATTAAAAGCATACTGATCGAGTTGAGGCAAACCTATAAAAACGACTTCCGGGAATCAGACTGGGAAGAAGTTCTGAATGAAAAAGCCTTATACCTGGGAGAAACTGACGAAAACGGAGAGGTCGCCTGTTCCTTTGATAAAGCCGGCCAATATCTGCTGGTAACGGTTGAACAGGGTTTTGTACCGGGCTTCCGCGGAATCGATATTATAGAGGACGAGGCAGAAGAATAGTCTCCGCAGCACCCGGACCGGACCGGAAACACATACAGGCGCAGACCGGCGGAGAAGTCTGCGCCTGCCATTATCTTCGCAACACGGGCAAACTTGCAGCCGGGCAGGGTTGTTCAGGTAAAATGTAAACATGATAAATAAGCAAAGTACAGTCCCGGCAGCGTTTGATAAATGCCTGACGGGCTGACGGTAAATCGATCAATAAAATACACAGGGGGGAGCTGCCTGAAATGCCAAGGATACTGGCCGTTGATGACGAACCGAATATTCTGGAGCTGATCCGCCTGTACCTGGGACAGGAAGGCTACCAGGTTGAGACTGTCAGCACCGGAGGCGAAGCCCTGGCAAGACTGGCGGCTTTCAATCCGGACCTGGTTGTGCTTGACCTGATGCTCCCCGACCTGGACGGCTTTGAAGTCTGCCGCAGGATCCGCACCAAAAGCAATGTCCCTATAGTGATGCTGACCGCCCGCAGAGAGGATACGGACAAAATCGTAGGACTTGAAATCGGGGCGGACGATTACCTGACGAAGCCATTCAATCCCAGGGAGCTGATTGCCCGCATAAGGGCAATATTCCGTCGCATGCAAAGCGGACAAAAGCCTTCTGACAATATCGAGATGGGGAAGCTGCGCATCGACCTGTCCGGCCACGTGGCGTATGTAAATGAAATACCCCTTAAATTGCGCACCAGGGAGTTCGCCTTGCTGGTAGCCCTGGTACAAAACGCGGGTATGGTCTTGAGCCGGGAAAAGCTCATCGAGACCGTCTGGGGATTCGATTATTACGGCGAGACGCGTACGGTTGACGTCCATGTCAATCACCTGCGGGAGCACCTGGCGGGCTCTGGTACCAATATCGAGACTTTACGTGGGGTCGGCTACAAAATGATTATCGATGAGGGGAACTAGATGACGCTCAGAACACGGCTGCTGCTCTCATTTATGTTAATCGTTGTAGTGTCCCTGGGGATCGCTGCCGTGGCGGTCTCGGTCTTGCTGCAAAAAGACTACCGCGATCAGGCGGCTATGGCCAGAATGGATGATATGACCCGTCCGATCTACGTTCAAATCCGTTCACTGCTGCGCGGTACAACCACTCTGGCCGAGGTCTGGGAGCTGATCCAGGAACAGGCGGATAGCAACAATACCTGGATCCTTTTCGTTGATGATAAAGGACATATCCTGCGTCAGGCTTCTCCCGGCGGTCCGGATGAGAATCTCGCGGCGACCGAGGGGATACCCCACGGTATATCGCAGCCAGTACACGGCACTTTCAGCACTGATGACGGACAGGTATATATATATTCCGCTTATCCACTGGGTAGAGTCATCGATACCCTCCTCTCCCGTCCCCAAACACTGGTGCTGTGTCAACCGCGTAGCAGCTTGGCAACCATCCTGGCGGGGCTGGTCGGTCCTTTCATCTGGTCGGCGGTTATTGCTCTGCTGATTTCTCTCCTGCTGGCCTATTTCATGTCCCGCTCGGTTTATCGCCCCATCCAGAAGCTTTCACAGGCTGCCGATAATATAGCCCTCGGACACTACGATCAAACAGTGCCGGTCAGCGGGACCAGGGAAATCAGAGCACTGGCAGTCAGTTTCAACGGCATGGCTGCCAGGGTTAAGGAGTCTCAGTTGCAGCTCAGGCATTTCGTGGCCGATGTATCTCATCAGTTGAAAAGTCCCCTGACCTCCATACAGGGATTCGCCCAGGCAGTCCTGGACGGGACTGCCGGCGACGAGGAGAAACGGATAAAAGCCCTGCGTATTATCTCCGACGAGTCCAAACGTATGATCAGGCAGGTCAACGAGCTTCTGGACCTCAGCCGCATGCAGGCCGGTCAGATCAAGATGACCCGCGAGCCCGTCGATATAAAAGCCCTCCTTTCCCACTGCGAGGAGATATTCGCACCCCGCCTGGAGGAGAAGAACATAAAACTGACGGGAAGGCTGGAGGTATCGACTGAAATCATGGGGGACATCGACCGCCTGGAGGATGTATTCTCCAACCTGCTGGACAACGCGATAAAAAACGCCCCTTCCAGAGGAGAAATACTGGTTGAGGCGCAGGAGACTCCGGGAAAGACCGTAAATGTAATAATAGAGGACAACGGCCCCGGTATTCCTCCGGAACAGATACCCTATGTTTTCGATCGTTTTCACCAGTCCGGCGGCCTGAGAAGCGGTTTCGGCCTGGGCCTGGCAATTGCCAGAGAGATAGTGCTGGCACACGGGGGAGAGATAGAGGTATCCAGCCAGCCCGGCGAAGGAGCTTGCTTCACCGTCACCCTCCCCTCTATCAGGAGCTGAAAGGGTATGTTTTTCCCGGTACTGTGAATCCGGACACCGCCGGCTCCCTTCTCCCTTGACGCTGATCGTACCCCACATCTCTGCTGGAGACAAGGGGTAAATAGATGCATTCAGGTTCAGGATTATATCCCTCGATCCATGATATAGAATCCTGCGTTTAGTATAGTGCTTTATACCAGGGTGAGTGTCATCCTGGAGCACCGATTCTTCTTTATTCCTATCGGGGACGGCAAATCCGGGTCATTGCATATAAACCGGTTGATTAATAAACCTGTATTAAACCCTGCCAATGTATTTATCGCTCCGGCCAGGTTGGCGCTCCGCCCAGGCATAGCGGGCGGGTTTAGTCTGAACTTGTTCAGGCACCGGCCCACTACCAGACCGTGTAATCTGTCTGAAATAGTCTGTCCTATTTGTAGCTATTTTTCGCTCAATTGTTTCTATTTTTGAGACAGGCTCCGAGACCGGCCCCTACAACTCACCACTCAGAACTCACTACTCACTACTTATTGGTTTCGAATTTAGTATTTCGTGCTTCTTGTCCCTTGTTTCTTGTATCTTGTAACCAGCCTTGGTCTTTTAAGGGTGGTTGGCTGACCTGGCTGCCTCGGAGGGCTGGCCCGCTTTCCGGTTGGAACTGTTCCTCCTGGGCTTCCCTTCTATTTTCTCTATGGGATCGTTTATGTAGACCCTGCCAAGACCGATAGGTGAGCTAATAATCCCACCTTTTTTATCTTCACTGATTCCTTCTGAGAATCCCAGGTCTACCGGCACTTTTCCTCTTCCACCCTGTGCATCTACAACGTAAAGAGGCCGCAAGAATCCGGTTGTAGCCCCGCAAAGGTCTCTGCAGATTTCCTTCCCTTTATACACTTCGGTTCTGAAATGACCCGTTCCCTCAACCAGATCGGCATAATACAGATAGTATGGTTTGACTCCCATTCTACCCAGGTCATGCACCAGTTCTCTCATCACATCTGTATCATCGTTTACTCCTCTTAACAAAACAGACTGGTTACCGATAGGTATTCCCAGTTCCCTCAAAGTTTTTACAGCGCGATAACTTATTTCAGTTATTTCATTTGGGTGATTAAAGTGAGTGTTTATGTACAGTTGGGGATCCTTTAGTGACCGTGGGACATGTTTTTTTAATACTTCAATGAATTCCGTGTCTTCAATAATTTTCTGTGGCCATGTGCAGGGAACCCGGGTGCCGATTCTAATAAGTTCAAGGTGCTTTATTGTTCTCAGTTTTTCGAGGATTTCATCGAGCCTGCTATTTGGTATCAATAATGGGTCTCCGCCAGAAATCAATACATCTCTAATATCTTCATGAGAAGCAATATATTCTATTCCCTTTCTGATGTCCTCTATATTGGGATTTTTTAGATCATCACCTACTTTCCGTTTCCTGGTACAAAACCGACAGTACATCGCGCATTCGTTCGACGCAAATAACAAAACCCTGTCCGGGTATCTGTGAATTATGGTTCTCGGTCCACCTAAGGGAATATCTCCTTCCTCATCAAGCGGATCGGCTGACAAGTCCATATAATGCTCAAGCTCTTCTACATCAGGAATTGCCTGTCTCCAGATGCCGTCATCCACTTTTTCAATCAGGCTGAGATAATAAGTATTCACCCTCATAGGATATTTGGCAATAACATCCTTCAGCCTGGGATCGATCCTTGCCTTTCGCCCTGTAAGCCATTTCTGCAGATCCTCGAATGTCCTGATGGAATTTTTCAAAATATCTTTATACGTCATTGACCGCTCCCTATTACTCGATAGACGAAAGCAAATATGTCCCTACCTGCGAATATATTAGTCTTTCCAAAGACACTGTACAAGACCCGGGTGCTGTCTCTGTGGAACTGCCGCCGGCCAACTGAGGAGAACGGCAGCTAAGGGTAGACGCTCTCAGGAAGTCTTGAGCGATGTCCTGACAGGTATCGAAAAACTGACAGCAGTACCCTTGCCCGGCACGCTTTCCACCCGGACTTTGCCCTGGTGCAGCTCTACGAAGATCTTGCTGAGGGCCAGCCCGATTCCCAGGCCGGAACGGCCTCCTTCCCTGGGTTTCCGGCGATACGGATCGAACAGGCTTTCCAGTTGTGATGTGTCCATACCGCATCCCGTGTCTTCTACCCGTACGACCAGCCAGCCGGCGTCATCAGGCCACGCTTTAATAACAATCTCTCCTTTGTCGGTGAATTTGATGGCATTGCTTAATAAATTGTTGATGACCTGCTTCAGACGGTTCCTGTCCGCGTTAACGGGAAGCTCTTCATCCGAAACCTCCGTACGGAACAGGATGCCTTTTCCCGCTATGACGGGCTCCATCTCGGCAGCTATATCCTGTATCAAGCCTCGCATATCGAACAAAGCCGGCTCTATTGTTATCATTCCCATCTCCCCCCTGGCGAGTTCGAAAAGCTCATTTACCCGCTGTTCCAGGTTAACTGAAGACCGGCGAATATTTTGCAGCAGTCTCCGCTGCACAGGGTCGCTTATCTGTTCTTCCAGCATATCGCTCGAGGCGATTATGGAAGTAAGAGGCGTTCGCAGCTCATGAACAACGGCGCGGGAATAATGACTGCGTTTGTTGATCTCCTCTTCAAGGCTGCCGCGCAGGGCTCGTTCCTTATTGTACAGCACTTCAATCCGCTTCTGGGCCTTCTTTATTTCGCTGATATCCCTGAATACGATCAATGTACCGGCAAATCTCCGCCGGCTGTCCAGCAGGGTAACCGTACTTATATCGAAATAACCCGCTGTCCCGGGACCTTCCCCAACCAACTCCGCATGGGAAAAGTCTTTTGAAGCGGAGAGCACCCGGTCCAGCTCCGGCCATACAACGGCCAGCGGCTGGCCGAAGATAGAGGAGACGGTTTCACCGACAGCTTTCTCCGCTGCCGGGTTCATTTCAATTATCAGATTACGCTGGTCCAGGATCAGTACGCCGTCCGGGATACCGTTAACCAGGGCTTTGTAGGCTACGGGCACTACGTTCATGAACTGAAAACGGAATACGGTAATGCCATATACCACTGCCGCCAGGGAGATGAAGAAGGGAGTAAAGTCATAGCCTTCAACCGGGTTTATTTTCAGGACGTAAAGAACACTGCTGACAACCGGAATAGCGGTGGCGATAAGGATTATTACTACCTGCTTTTGATAAATGCGATGACGGCGCAGACCGAAACGGCTGAGAATGAAAATACCGCAGGCATAAAGCAGGTACTGATAAACGGGATTCAAATAATATAACGGCCCGTGCCCCCAGTAGGAGTTAACGCCCAGAGTAGTTCTGGTCAGATAAATTTCCGACCACAGCAGGCCATGAAAACCGTTGGTCCAGGCCAGCAACAGTGTCGCCAGGGGAATGATACTCATAAGGCACATGTTTCGCGGGCGCTTCCACCAGGTTGAGCCGGAGTAGTCCAGGGCAAAAGCCAGCCAGAAAACCCCGGTACTGACCACACCCAGGTACATAATACAGGTACAGACGATTTTAGCCGACAATTCAACAGCGGCTGCTTCAAAAGCGCCCAGGATCGTCCAGACAGCCCCGGAAATCAATAGAAAGGTAAGCGGGACTATACCCGGGGCCGGGCGCCGGTTCCAGACTACAACAGCCAGTACCAGGCAGGTCAAACCTCCTGCCAGAAAAATCAGGGAGAACAGGGGAAAATCAAAGGCCATGCGGAATAAGGCACTCACCCCCTTTATTGCTTAATCCTCGCCTGTTTATCCACAAGCGTGGAAAGCCCCGGACAACCGCCGGGCATATATTCATCATAATATACAAAATATTCCCGGAGTAGTGTATAAACAACCACTTTCATTAGTCCTTTATCTGGTCTTTGACACCGGGAATTGCTACAATAAACTGGATTTGCAAGTATAACTTTAACGGGAATTACCACAACTGGAGGAACAAATGGAAGAAGAGAAAGCACAGAAAGAGGCCCTGGTCAGCGACCTGGCGCTGCGCCGCCAAAAAATCATCGGCATGGGCGGCCCGGAGCGCATTGCCTCCCAGAAGAAAAAAAATAAACTGACCGCCAGGGAAAGGATAGACCTGCTGATGGACAGCGGCACCTTTCATGAGCTCTGGATGTTCGGTACCAGCCGTGGGAACCTGGGTCCGGATAAGTCACCCGCCGATGGGGTCGTAACCGGCTACGGACAGGTCAACGGCCGGACGGTCTATGTTTACTCACAGGACTTCACTACCCAGGGGGGTACCCTGGCGGAGACACATGCCAACAAAATCTGCATGTGCCTGGATGCCGCGATGAAGGCCGGTTGTCCGGTTATCGGCATCAATGATTCGGGCGGCGCCCGCATCCAGGACGGAGTAGACGCCCTGGCTGGTTTCGGTAATATGTTCTACCGCAATACCATGGCCTCGGGTGTTATCCCCCAGATCTGCGCCATCATGGGACCGTGCGCAGGAGGGGCAGTATATTCTCCCGCCTTAATGGACTTTGTTTTCATGGTGAAGGGCTCCAGCTATGCCTATATCACCGGTCCAAGGGTAGTCAAAGCAGTGCTGGGACAGGAGGTCAATGACGAAGACCTGGGCGGCGCCGCAGTCGCCCAGAGGAAGGCCGGCGTTTGCTGCCGTGCTGAAAACAGTGATCAGGAATGCCTGGATGCGATCAAAGAACTGCTCGGCTATCTGCCCCGGAACAACCGGGAAAAACCGGCCGGAATAGATTGGGGCGATAAACCGGACCGCAGGGATGCGACCATCTTTGACCTGGTGCCCTCCAACCCGGTAAAGCCCTATGATATGCGAAAAATCATTGCCCGTACCTTTGATTTGAAACCGGACGGCGGAAAAAATAATTTTGAGCTTTTCCCGGACTGGGCAAAAAACATCATTACCTGTTTCGCCAGGCTTAACGGCCATGCCATCGGCATTATCGCCAACCAGCCCTGGTCCAAAGCCGGATGCCTGGATATTGATGCCAGCGATAAAGCATCCCGCTTTATACGTTTCTGCGATGCCTTTAACATACCGCTGGTTACTATCGTGGATGTACCCGGATACCTGCCCGGGACCGACCAGGAATGGGGCGGAATCATCCGGCACGGCGCTAAAATGCTCTTCGCCTATTCCGAAGCTACCGTACCCAAAATCACCGTAGTCCTGCGCAAAGCCTACGGCGGCGCATACATCGGAATGTGCAGCCGGGGACTGGGAGCGGACGTGGTCATGAGCTGGCCCAGCGGAGAACTGGCGGTAATGGGACCGGACGGAGCAGCTCCCATTATCTACCGAAAAGAGCTGGAAAAAGCCGCCGATCCGCAGGCAGCCCTCCAGGAAAAAATCGCCGAGTATCGAAAGCAATTCGCCAATCCATATTTGCCCGCCATGCACTTGCACGTGGATGACATTATTGATCCGGCCGATACACGCTTGATGCTGGTCAGGGCACTTGAAGCGCATCTGCACAAGGAGGAGAGCCGCCCGCGTAAAAAACACTCGATAATGCCAGCCTGACAGGCCGGAGCGTCTTTGTATGGTGTATATTGACACATCAAATATTTTTCTTGCTTCATTCTCAGTCCTGTGTTATACTTCTTTATTAGTTGTGAAAAATAACCTAAAGAGGGGTAAATATTGGCAGATACCAGTTCAATAAAACAATTACTTGAAGCCGGCGCTCACTTCGGCCATCAGGCCAGCGGCTGGCATCCCAGGATGAAAAAATACATCTTTACCAAGCGCAACGGGATTCATATCATCGACCTGGAGCAAACGGTTAAGTTGCTAACTCAAGCCCAGGAATTCGCCAAGGAGGTAGTGGCTGACGGGGGCTCAATACTCTTTGTCGGTACGAAAAAGCAGGCCCAGGAATCCATCGAAACGGAAGCCAAACGCTGCGGAATGTATTACGTGAACCAGCGATGGCTGGGTGGTACGCTCACCAACTTTACTACCATCCAGTCCCGTATCGACTACCTGGTGAGACTGGAGGACCGCAAGGCCAAAGGTGAGTTCAGCAGGCTGCCTAAAAAGGAAGCCTCCAAGCTGGATGAAGAGATTGTCCGTCTCAACCATCAACTGGGCGGTATCAAAGAGATGACCAAGCTGCCCTCTGCTATGTTTATCGTTGATCCCACCAAGGACAAAATAGCCCTGATGGAAGCAAACCGCATGGACATTCCGGTTATCGCTATTTGCGATACCAACTGCAATCCGGATGTGCTGGACCTGATCATACCGGCCAATGATGACGCTATCCGCGCAGTCAAGCTGATTTGTTCAAAAATTGCCGATGCGGTGATTGAAGGAAAAGGAATCCAGGTCATCGTTCCAAAGGAAGAAGAACTGGCGGCTGAAGAAGCCGCTGCTCCCGCATTTGCGGAAGCAGACGCTGTAGCGGGCAAGGAGATAATTCCCGAGGCTTATGAAAAACCGGAGATAACGGCCAATAATGGAGATGCTGCGGATACAGATACGGATGCTTCGATGGAAACATCTGAGGAAAAATAATATTGGGGGATGCATTGGAGATTACAACTGATCAAATTAAAAAATTAAGAGAAGAGTCCGGAGCCGGTATTATGGACTGCCGGAATGCTTTAAAAGAAACTGAGGGAGATAAGGCAAAAGCCCTTGAGATTCTACAGAAACAGGGTCTGTCCAAGGCTCAGAAAAAAGCTGAACGTACAACCAAACAGGGCCTGGTAGCTTCTTATATTCACGGCGGCGGACGCATTGGAGCACTGGTGGAAGTAAATACAGAGACCGATTTTGTCGCCCGCACCGATGATTTTCAGGAACTGGCGCATAACATCGCCATGCAGGTAGCTGCAATGTCTCCAGAATACCTGGCCAAGGAGGATTGTCCTGCCGGGGAAGAGCTGGATTTCCAGAATGTCTGCCTGTTACTTCAGCCCTTCATCAAAGATCCTGCCAAAACCATACAGGACCTCGTTACCGAGCTTATTGCCAAGACCGGCGAGAATATCGTTATCAGCCGCTTCTCCAGGTTCGAGCTGGGCAAATAAGAGAGGGTTACCCCGCAGATTCAGGCAGCCGCTTTGAGGTTGAAGCGGCTGCCTTTTTTGTATGTTATAATAGCAATAACAACGTTCACCCGAACTACTCAGTCCAGAGAAGGATTCCCTGTTCGGGTAAAAGGCTGGAGATATGCCCGCAGAAAGATATTCCAGGGTATTGCTGAAACTCAGCGGTGAAGCTTTTTCCGGTACGGCCGGCCACAGTATAGATCCTGTGATATTGAACAGAATCGCAGGGCAGATTAAAAAAGTCACCGAGACAGGAACGGGAGTGGCCGTGGTCGTAGGGGGAGGCAACATCTGGCGGGGGGAAGACATCTCCCACAACGGCATGGACCGTGTTACCGCAGATTATGCCGGGATGTTAGCCACCGTTATCAATGCTCTTGCCCTGCAGGACGCCTTGGAAAAAATCGGTGTTACCACCCGAACCCAATCGGCGATTGCTATCCAGCAGGTAGCGGAAATGTTCATACGGCGCCGCGCAGTACGTCACCTGGAAAAGGGCAGAGTGGTTATTTTCGCCGCAGGCACAGGCAACCCCTACATGACGACTGACACCGCAGCGGCGCTGCGTGCTATTGAGATTGAAGCACAGGTCCTTCTGATGGCCAAGAACAATGTGGACGGCATTTACAGCGCGGACCCGAAGAAAGACCCTTATGCCGTAAAATTCGAACGGCTGACACATCATGAGGCTTTAAACCTGCGTCTTAAAGTCATGGACGCAACTGCTTTCTCTCTTTGCATGGAAAACAAACTGCCCATAGTCGTTTTCGATATCGAAGCCCCCCAGGGTATCGAAAGGGCCGCAAATGGCGAGGCCATAGGAACGTTAGTAGCCAGCGAGGTGTAAATTATTTTTTACGTACAATAATGGTATATAGCGAGGTGCAAGATGCCAAACAACATTTTAGCCAGCGTGGATAAAAAAATGAAGGCGGTCTCAGAAGGACTGCGACAGGATCTGGCAAC
Organism: Dehalococcoidales bacterium; assembly: GCA_016926695.1. The sequence continues at coordinate 21,108 of JAFGOB010000031.1, forward strand.
CATCCGTACGGGCAGGGCCAGCCCTGCCCTGGTAGAGCATCTCAAGGTGGACTATGCCGGAGTACCTACCCCTCTCAACCAGGTTGCGGGAATCTCCGCTCCTGAGGCCAAGCTGCTGGTAATTCAGCCATGGGACCCCGGAAGCTTGCATGCCATTGAACTGGCTATCCAGAAGTCCGATCTTGGTTTGAATCCGATTAATGACGGACGGCTTATCCGGCTGAATATTCCCGACCTCAGTGAAGAACGACGCCATGAACTGACAAAAATCGTCCATAAAAGACTGGAGGAAAGGCGGGTAGCTGTGCGCAACCTCAGGCGTGATGCTCTTGAAGATATCAAGAAAGCCGAGAAAAACAAGGAAATGTCGCAGGATGACGCCAAACGTGCGGGAGAGCACTTGCAAAAAATGACCGATGCTTATATCCTGGTAGCGGAAAACATCGCACAGGAAAAAGAAAAGGAGCTGATGTCATTCTAGTACTACCATGAAGGAAATACACCGTCCAAACCACGTTGCCATTATCATGGATGGGAATGGCCGCTGGGCTGAAAAACGAGGCCTTCCGCGCCTGGCCGGCCACCAGGCCGGCGTTAACCGCATCCGTTCGGTTGTCAAGGCCTGTCTCTCCAGCGATGTCAAGTACCTGACCCTCTACGGTTTCTCCACGGAAAATTGGACACGCCCGGAGGAAGAGGTACAGGGTATTTTCAGTCTGCTGGAAGAATCCATAGACATTGAAGGGGCCGAACTAAACCGTAACGGCGTGAAGATGAACCACCTGGGCCGTTTATCCGAACTACCGGACGGTGTGCGTGCAGCAATTGAACGCAATTGCTATCTGACACGCAATAATACCCGCATGGTCTTGAATTTTGCCTTCAACTACGGCGGGAGGACCGAACTGCTGGATGCCGCATGCTGCCTGATTAACAATAATGTACCTGTTGCGAGTATAAATGCGGACACCTTTTCAAATTGTTTATATACCGCCGGTATACCGGATGTAGACCTGCTTATACGGACAGGGGGTGAGCTGCGAATCAGTAATTTCCTGCTATGGCAATCGGCCTATGCCGAACTGTACTTTACGCGCGTCCTCTGGCCGGAGTTTACCGACAGGCAGGTCATGCGTGCTCTTACGGCTTATGACCAGAGGCAGAGACGCTTCGGAGGTCTTTAAGCAGAGAAGGGACCCTTCCTGAAGGGTCCCTTCTCTGCACCAGACTAAATCATATTTCAGGCAAGGGGTATATCACCCAGACTTACATCTTCCTGAGTATCGACCTTGATTTCTTTGGTCAGTTTTCCCTTTTCAATCGTCAGAATGAATTTACTTACCGGAAGTTTTTCGAATTCGAAATCACCGTAGCTATCGGTAGTGGCTTTGTAGCTTTTTTTACTGGCTGAATCAACCAGGGTGACAGTGGCGCCTATCACAACCTCTTTCTCTTCCGGATCGTAAACCGTACCGGCCACAAATCTCTTCGGCAGATCTTTATAATATACCCTGGGCTTGTCAATGTCCTTCCGTTCGGGCTTGATATACTCGGCATTCTTGATGAAATCCTTGGCTTCCGATTCTTCCACGAATTTCAAAGCCAGGGTCGGACAGGCATCAACACATCTCGGCTCTTTCCAGCCGCTATCCAGTAAATGAGCACATCCCGTGCATTTTTGAGCGATGTTGAGGTCCTCGTTGAAGTAAATAGCTCCGTAAGGGCAGATGTCAACGCAGTTTTTGCAGCCGGTACATTTCACAGGGTCAATGATCACCAGGCCGTCTTGACGTTTGTAAATTGCCTCAGGCTTGCAGGCAGCAATACAGGGGGCATTGTCGCAATGATTACACATTAGAGCTGTGTAAGCAACTTTCACCCTCGGTACCTGGCCGCGTACCTTCTCGGTCAATTTCAGCCAGAAATGCCCTGTTTCCGGCTGAGGTTTGGCATAGGGGGTCCAGTCGTTGGCCACATGTTCGTCTTTGCATGCTATCTGACAGTTGTAGCAGCCATTGCAGATTGAAGAATCAAAAGTAAAAACCTTCACTATTTTCCTCCTTCATCAACCCAGGCATTGAAGCGTAAACCCGATGCTGGGTCATATTCTCTTTCCCAGGCTTCTGGATAAAGTTTTTTCCACTCTTCCATCTCAGCTTGAGTCACCTTCTGGACATCAGCCAGGAAACCGCTGGTGGCCTCTCCTACGCAGTTCTTTGAAATAACCCAATCAGGGGAAATCAAATCAATAGCGCCACCTCTATCTATCTTACCAGGTAGAATCGCATCACAGCGAGAACCATGGTCGATATAAGTTACCCCCGGCATTATCCTTTCCATTACCAGGGCTCCTCCCAGCACAATACCCCTCTCATTGAAGATCTTAACAATATCTCCGGTCTTGATCCCCCTCCTGGCCGCATCTTTGGGATGAAGCCAGATGGGTTCATACATATAGCCGTCCCAACCCTTGACCTTACAGGTAAAGGCTTCGCGGGTCCAGGGGATATCATCAGCCTGGGCATGAGTCCTCCACCTGGGGTGATTGGCTACCACCAGCAAGGGGAAGATTTTTGCGCGGCTACCGCTCAATCTCTCATCATGCATTTCACTCTTTTCAACCCATTGAGGATAGGGAGGTCTTTCTTTGTCGGTCGGGAAGTTCTCAGCCAGGGCTTCAGAGTACAACTCCATCTTTCCCGAAGGAGTAGGGATAGGATTATTCTCCGGGTCCTCATAGAACTTCCTCCACAGGCTCTTGGCCATATCTTTTTCCCAGTCTTTTGCAATGGGGAAGACAAAATACTGCTTGTCAACGAACTCTTCCCAGGTCAGATACTTGTCACAGCCCATATTGACGAAGACCATTTTTTGCAGGTCGGCCGTGGTCTGCCCCTGGGTGATTTCTTCGTATTTCCCCATTTTCTTGGCTACTTCCATGACACATTCGAAGTCGCTCTTGGACTCGCCGACGGGCTCAATAGCCTTGTTCTGAATAGCGACATGCTGGAATTGTACACCCTGCCGGGTGTGTGTAACAATATCGTCCACTTCCATCATGGTATTGGCGGGAAGAATGATATCAGCATAGAGGGTATCATTCTCCAGCCAGGGATGCTGAACGACAATTGTCTCGATTTGCTCCTGCCGGTAAGCCTCGATAGTCTCGTTACCGCAGTTCCAGCAGGTGGTCCTGCAGGGGTTATCGCACCAGAGCATGTGTATTTCCGTGCCGCCTTCTTTCTTGTCTATGGGATATTCATATTTAACAAACTGGTCTTCCACACTTGCCTCAATCGCTCCGCTTCCGTAATAAGAAAGCGAGTGAAGCTGGATGGCCTTGTGGACCAGGGTTTTGGGAATAAGCTGCTTGCCCCAGGCGGCTACCGTAGAGCGGGTGGGCTTAATCAGGCGTTCACCCAGGACAGGATTGAAGAAACGGGTGGTCTTAATGCCTTCAGCACGGGGCATACCGCCGTATGTAATCTGGGTCTGCCAGCGTCCGGGTCCGCCCAACCCCTGCATGGCCAGTAAAACGCACTCCAGCCGGGCGGGTTCATGGGAATAAGGTCCTCTGACGTATGAACCGCCGAAATAGTGGGCGATCGATACAGCCTTTTTAGCCCAGTCCCTAGCCAGGGCTTTAATCGTCCACTCCGGGACTCCGCACCTTTTGGAGGCCCACTCCGGGGTCTTGGCTACGCCGTCTTCATCCTTGCCCATCACATAGTTCTTGATTTTTTCGAAGCCGACGGTATGCGACTTGATATATTGTTTATCATAGGTACCTTCTTTGATCCAGGTGTAGATAATCGCCAACTGCATTGCGGCATCGGTATTGGGCAGGACCGGTATCCATTTATCGGCATGGACAGCGCACCCGTAGTTCACATCCGGACAAACATAGACATGCTTGATGCCGGCTTGATGCCAGAAATAACACAACCGGCTGGCGAACTGGCCTACGAAACCCCAGGGGGTAGTTTCGGGATCGCAGCCCCAGAACAGGACCATGTCGCTGTTTTCTGTTATATCTTTGACCACGTTGTCCGTGGGATGCATCATACCTACGATACCCTGGCCCCAGACATGCTTGGCGCCGAAGTACCAGCCCTCCCAGCTATCCGGATTTCTGACCATCTGTGTAAAACCGCCGATCTTGTCCAGAAGAAGACCGGACTGACCGTGGGGAGTGTTAATAGTCTTGCATTCTCCATGCCCATCGCCTTGTAGCAAGATCGCCAGCGGACCGTATTTTTTATGAATTCTTTTTATCTCACTGGAAATAAGAGTCGCGGCTTCGTCCCATGAAATCCTGACGAACTTGCTTTTTCCCCGGTTATGGGTATTCCTCTCCCCTTTGGGGTCCCAATCAACCCTCTTCAAAGGGTATTTGATACGGTTAGGAGAATAAGTCCTTTTCTTGTAAGCAAGCGAATAAGGACCGATACAGGTCTTGGTAAGAGGCTCGAGCTTTACACCGTTCCTTTCAAACTTCCAGGGGTTGAACTTCTTCATCTGGTATTTCCAGTCGTAATGGAACGGTCTGACACGGATAATTTTTCCGTTTTTCACATCAACAAAGACAGGAGCGCCCCCACCATGCATTCCACCAAGAGCAGTTGACTTCAGAACCGTCTTGTCTATCTGAGCAACGCCCTTGACTCCGGGCTCAACTCTTTTTTCTGCCATAATTACCTCTCCTTTCCAGAGTACTTAAGCTGAATCCGCCGACATAATGTACACCTATTATAAAACATAATGGGAAGATACTCAAAAAAATGATCTTATACGCTAAAAATTAATAATTATGATAGAGCATACGCTACCTGGTAACACCTCCGGAGTACCGGTACACGCTTTCGCGCCGATTCAGGCTTTTGAGGATGACTGAAAGGCCCAGAGAGAGCGTGCCGGCTATGGCGCCGATTACAAAAGCCCGGTGATAGCTACCGGTGATATCGAAGACCCAGCCCCCTATCCATGATCCCAGGGCACCGCCGATATTGCCCACAAAAATAGTCAGGCCCATCAGCGTGGCCATCGTCCTGGTACCGAAGAACTTGCCGATAAACAGGGGTATCTGGGGTACCTCTCCTCCATAAGTAAAACCAAAAATGACTGCAAAGAGATAAAAGGTCCACAGCTCGCGGGTAAAGATCAGGCATACATATGAAACTACCAGGAAGAGGTGAGTACATATCAGGGCGTTATTAATGCCTATTTTTTCTGATCCGGTGCCTATGATCATTCTTCCTGCGATACTGGTAATCCCCATGATGCTTATCAGGCTGGCAGCTATTAGCGGCGTTATACCGATATCCGTAGCATGGTTAACCAGGTGCACCGTTACCATTTGAGTACAGCCGAAGAAGATCAGGAAAGCCGGCAGCAGCACAAGCATTCTTGGGCTCCGCATAGCCTGCCAGAGTCCTGTATCTCCTTTTCCAACTGATACGTCCGGCTCAGTCTTCGTTTTTCCGGTCTGAACGGAAACAGGAGAAACCATGACCGGCGGGACCGGACGCATGAAAACAGCGCAGGCTATCATTATCGCTCCCCCGATAATACCGCAAACCAGGTACGCGTACGACCAGTCTCCAGCGGCGATCAGCCTTTCGGCTCCCGGAACAATGAAGAGTGTACCCAGTCCCACTCCGGATGAGACCACACCGAGGGCAAGACCGCGGTATTTGACAAACCAGCGGGAGGTCAGGGCGGTTACTATACCGAACGTACCGCTCAATCCTACAGACTCTATCAGGGAGTAGGTAATAAAGAACTGCCATAAAGCATTTACCCTGCTTGTCAGGATCAAGCCAAGGCCTATCATGAAACCACAAAACGCCAATATTTTTGTCGCACCGTACCGGTCTGCCAGCCAGCCTATGCCGATTGAAAAAGCCCCTCTTAAAATCAGTGACGTGGAATACACAGCCGAAACAGTAGCCCTGTCCCAACTGAAATAGGCGGCCATGGGTTTAAAGAAAACGCTGTAGCTGTACATCAGGCCGTATGTTACAGCCATCATCAAGGCCCCGATAATGACAATCAGCCAGCCGTAGTGGGATTTACGACGATTCTCTCCTGAATCCTTTGAAAGACTATTATCAGGCATTAGGGGGTAACTCTCCTGAGCCGAGGGGGAAGGTCAAAAAGGTATTTCAACACATCTCTGACAGCTTATAGTAATTATAGAAAATTGGAGTACTAATCACAAATATTCCCCTTTCCGGATATTATGTTATGATGGAGGTACCAGAGAAAACACCCCCGTGATGATATACAGGAAGTCTGCCGGAGATCAAATATGGAGAAGTCCAGAGTAGCGCTGGTCAGGTGCAGCAGTTACGATGATGACGAGGTGTATCTTGCTGTAAAAAGAGGTCTGGACATTCTGGGCGGCATTCAGCAGTTCGTAAAAAGCGGTGAGAAAATCGTTATCAAACCCAACGTTCTGGTCGGATTTGATCCCTCCCGGTGCATAACCACCCATCCGGCTGTATTTAAAGCCGCAGGGAAGCTTCTTCAACAAGCAGGGGCGGCGGTCTATTATGGAGATTCCCCGGCGATCGGCGGCTGTGAGTTTAATATTCGCAGGGCCAGGCTGAAGCAGGCCGCAGATGAAGCGGGGTTTATCCCAGCGGACTTTGATCACGGCCGTCTTGTCAGCCATAGCGCTGCCCTTATATGCAGGCAATTCATTCTGGCCGAAGGCGTCCTGGCAACAGACGGTCTGGTAAGCCTTCCGAAATTAAAGACCCACGGGCTGACGCGTTTCACGGGGGCTGTTAAAAACCAGTTCGGCTGTATACCCGGCCAGCACAAAAGAGAATTCCATATCAAGATGCCCGACCTGGAACATTTTGCCGCGATGCTGGTGGATATCAACACCTTTATACGTCCGAGGTTTTATGTGATGGACGGCATTACGGCTATGGAAGGCAACGGGCCTCACAACGGCAGTCCCAGGCAAATGAACGTGCTGCTTATTTCCAGCGACCCGGTAGCCCTGGATGCCGTGGCCTGTAAATTAATCGATCTCAATCCGGAATACGTTCCCACATCCAAACCCGGAGAAAAGTCAGGGCTGGGTACCTATCATTTTGAAAGTATCGAGGTCACGGGGGATGACATCGATCCCCTTATCAGCAGGGACTTCCGGGTTGTCAGAAAGCCGGTTGTTCAGTCTCACGGTGGCAGGATCAATGATCTGGTGAAAAACAGCATCACTTCGAGACCGGAGATCGATCCCCGGCTGTGCAACTCCTGCGGGACCTGCATAGAAATGTGTCCCGTGGGTAACAGCGCCCTCGACTGGAAAAACAAGTCCGCCGGCAAAAAGATACCAGCCCACAACTATTCAAAATGTATCCGCTGCTATTGTTGCCAGGAAATCTGCCCCAGCGGGGCAATCAGTATTAAAACCCCGCTTCTGGGCAGACTCCTGCTCAAGGGTTAGTTCTTTTTTGCCCCAACTGCCGCCAGCGGCGCTACCGCCAGCCATAATATGATGGTTATCAGCATTGAGTCCACATAGCTGATAGTCTGAATATTGAACATGTCGGAAATAACCGCGCCCCACAGGATCATGAGAATAAAGGCACTCAGGAAAAATCCGGGAATAGCCGCAAAAATTCTGAAAAAGCCCATTTTACCCTCCTGTTTAAGTGTTACACATCTTTAATCAATAATTCTTATGGAATCTTATCATCTGGCACCCACTTACAACAGTAGCACTACCCTGAGTTAATTTAACCCTGCTGTTGTATAGATCGATACCTGAGTACCTGAATAGTTTCTTACCTGGTCAAAGGATTGGTCTGCCGGAGAGTTTATCAACGATAGAGACCGTGTCTGACGATATAATCGGCCACAGTCGCAGGTACCAGGTGATCAATAGCCAATCCTTCCCTGACCATCCGCCGCACCTGCGTAGAACTAATATCAATAAGGGGTTTATCCATTACAAGTGTCCTGCCGGTTATCCCGGGCAGTTCATTCTCAATCAGGCTGATATCCGGGGAAGGATACCCCGGGCGGGGTACTGCAATGAGACGGCATAGACTGATGATCCGCTGGGGCTCCCTCCAGGAAGGTAAATCCATCAGGCTGTCCCAGCCGATGATAAAAAATATTTCATCACCCGGCTTAACTATTTTCCTCATAGAGGATAATGTATCCACGGTAAAAGAAGGACCCCGGCGTTCAACCTCTAATGTCGATACCTGGTACATGAGGTCATTCTCAGTCGCCAGTCTGAGCATCTCGATCCGGTGCTCGGAAGGGGTAATTGAGGATATGTCCTTAAAGTAAGGCTGTCCGGCAGGCATGAAAATAATGCTTGCCAGATTTGCCTGAGAACGTGCTTCTGAGGCTATGGCCAGATGCCCCAGATGCACAGGATCAAATGTTCCGCCCATCAGGCCGATATTCATCCGCGTACCATTTCCAGTTTTTATTCCCGGTAATAACGGTATCACCTGACCTCGCTCCGGCTGACTTCAGCAGCTCATTAATGCCCAATCTGTCGAGCTGGCTATAAAACTCAGGCCATTCCTGCGGGTCTGAGAGATCGAAGCTGCCCAGAATCCTGTCCAGCTCCGGCTCGTTTACCAGGTAGGTATTGGACTTTACCCTGACTGCGGATGAGATGTCAACAGGCCTGGGTTTGAAGATTCTGGGAGGAGCCTTAAGCGTAACTTCAGACACGCTGCCGGTTGTTTTCAGGAGTTCCCAAATCCGCGCTATCAGGTCATCCAGGCCGGTACCGGTAACAGCCGAAACGAAAACAGTATCAATCGATGCATCGCGGAAGGACGATCTTATCTCCTCTTTACGCTTCTTTACCTCAGGAAGGTCCACTTTGTTTACCGCCACCACCTGGGGCCTCTTCGCCAGCGAAGCATCGAACATACTCAGCTCATTATTGACTCTGATCATGTTGTCCAGGGGCGAATCAGAGGTACCGTCCAGTAAATGCACCAGCACTCTGGTGCGCATGGCATGGCGCAGGAAATCGTGTCCCAGGCCCCTGCCTGCATGGGCGCCATCAATCAAACCGGGTATCTCCGCCATAACAAAGGCATCGCCCTCGACATTGACCACACCCAGTACCGGTTCAAGCGTGGTAAAAGGATAATCAGCTATCCTGGGACTGGCTGCCGAGAGAGCAGCCAGTAATGAGGACTTCCCTGCATTGGGATAGCCGATGATGCCGGCATCAGCGATCAGACGCAGCTCCAAGATAATGGTACGTTCCTGGCCGGTGATTCCCGGCTGGGCAATCCTGGGCGCCTGATTGGTAGCTGTAGCGTAATGTGTATTGCCGTAACCCCCGTTTCCTCCCCTGGCTACTACCACCTCATCCCCGTTGTCCTTCAGGTCCTCCACAAGCTCAGGGTCACCGGACTCGTATTTCCTGTATACCAGCGTTCCCGGAGGCACGCTCAGATAAAGGTTTTCGCCGTTGGCCCCGTGCTTATTCTTGGTCATACCCGGCTGACCTTTCATGGCCTTGAAGTGCCTCTTGTGCTTGTAAGCCCGTAAAGTACTCACGCTGGCCTCGGCTTTTATTACCACGTCACCCCCTTTACCCCCATCACCCCCGTAAGGTCCACCGAAAGGCACAAATTTCTCCCTGCGAAAAGTTACTGCACCACTTCCTCCGTCTCCCGCCTTAACATGTAACTCGACTTTATCCAGCATTAAACCGCTTGACCATCCTCTTTCTCTTTATACATTATGGCAATTATCCTTCCACTGAATAAATATACCATACAACAGGTTATTTATTTTAATCTTTTATTTATCTATTCCAGTAGTAGATTATCAGTAATACTAATATTAATAGTATCTTGTAAAAACCTGAACAACTATAATCGTTATCGATTCCAAATATTTACATAAACCTTGATTCACGCGCAGGTACCCTTACAAGGGTACAACTATGCACGCTTTTCTGTCGATCGATATTTATAGCCGGCATATAGCTATTCTATAAAAACATACTCGTGAAACATATAGTGCATAAAGCAGTTACCCCCCGGTTGTTATATAAGGAAGATTATATACGTTTGTTTTATAGGATGGTTCCGCAGACTTTCAGTAAGGGAGCCAGGTGAAAGGGATAAACAAAATATACCGGCGGCTATAAAGTTGATATATAGTACATGTCCTGTGCGGCGACGGGGGACTATTTCAAGTCTATCCGGCCCTGAATATCCGAGACGGTCTGCTTCAACTCCTGGTTTTCCAGTATGCCGGCGGATATTTTTTTACAGGCCTGGCTGACAAGAATAGGTTGCCTGCCCCCCAGCTCAAGACCAATCCGGGAAAGGGAATAGTCGGTATTTTCCCTGAGCAGGTACATGGTAATCTGGCGGGCAAGAGCTGTCTGCCTGTCCCTTTTGGTACTCTTGAGGTCCAGAACTTCAAGGTTAAAGTATTCGGCGACAGTTTCCAGCAAAATGGCCGGAGCCGGAGGAGCTTTGGCTTTTTTGGTTGCTATATCTTCCAGCGCTTCGCTGGCCAGCTCCGGGGTTACGACGGCTCTAAGCAATTTAGCATATGCCACCACCCTGTTCAGGGAGCCTTCCAGCTCACGGATGTTTTGCTTGATGTGTTCCGCAATATATTCCAGGACATCCGGCGTGAGGTTGACCCCTTCTTTTCGAGCTTTAGAGGAGAGTATTTTCAGGCGTGTATCGAAGTCCGGGGGGTGGATTCCGGCGGAGAGACCCCATTCCAGCCGCGATCGAAGGCGTTCTTCAATCAGGGGAATGGAGTGAGGCGGGCAGTTGCTCGTAAGCGCTATCTGACGGTCGGTATCTCTCAAATCATTGAAAATGTGAAAAAAGCTTTCCTCCGTCTGCTCTTTTCCGCTTATAAACTGGATGTCATCTATCAGAAGCATGTCCGTGTTGCGGTACTTATCCCGGAAGTCATTGGTCTTTCTCTCACGCACTGAATTTACAAAGTCGGTGGTAAATTGTTCGGCGCTGACATAGACCACCTTCATACCCCGGTTCAGAGCGCTATTACCGATGGCATTAAGAAGATGGGTTTTACCCAACCCGACCCCTCCATAGATATAGAGCGGATTATAGCTGCTTAAACCCGGCTGGTCTGCCACACCCGAAGCGGCTGCATGAGCGAGCCTGTTGCAGCCGCTTACTATAAAGCTGTCAAAGGTGTATTTGGGATTAAGCCTCTGACAGGCAGCCCGTACGGGAAACATCGACATGGGTGCAGGACTAACCGCGATAGCGTGTCCGGGATCCACGACAATATTCTGGTTATCTACGCTGAAGTTGACATTCACCTCTCTCTGGATGATCCCGATAAGGGTCTTTTCAATCAGAGAACGGAGATTTTTATCCAGATACTCCGCTACAAAGGTATTGGGTACACCGAGTACTAAATGGTTATTCTGATAGCTTAAGCCCCTTGACTTCTCCAACCAGGTCCTGTAATTGGCCTTGCTGACTTGAAGCTGCAACTGCCCCAGAGCTGTTTCCCAGATCTCCTGTGCTGTTTTGGCTTTCACGGGCATTCCTTATTTTCAAAACACGTCTACCCCTGAAATGAGACAAAAAGACACATTCCCAGGAAGTTACAGTGTTTGAAGGTAATCATTAAATGGTGGCGAGTTCTAGGATACCAACTGTAGCTTGTCACTGGCAAGGCTCTATACGTCAGTTCTGAGTCGTTTTCAGCCCCTCAAATTCCTTGCAAACCACGTGAAACAGGCCAATTTGCCCATATTTGCGTTTTGAATTTAGAGATCATCCGGATGTTCATTGTTATCCGGTCAACCTGGTGTTAAAATTATCTGCGGAGGTTTTTTCATTGCGTATTGTTTACATGGGCTCTCCCGAACTGGCGGTTTTCCCTCTTCAGGTCCTTATACTTAATGGTCATGAAGTAGCGGCGGTCTATACATGCCCGGATAAACCCGGCAGGAGAGGCCGTGATCCGCTCCCCACGCCTGTTAAACAAGCTGCCCTGGCCCTGGACCTACCGGTGATACAGCCTGCCAGCCTGAAAAACGTGATGGTCCAGGAAGAGCTGGCTGATCTGAAACCGGAGGTCGTAATCGTGGCCGCTTACGGGCAAATACTGCCGCAAGAGGTACTGGATATACCCCCTTACGGCTGTATTAACATTCACCCTTCGTTGCTGCCCAAATACCGCGGTGCAGCCCCGGTACAGGCCGCAATACTGTCAGGCGAACGCTTCGCTGGCGTAAGCGTCATGCTGCTGGATGCGGGCTGGGATACCGGGCCTGTATTTTGCCGCGCTCAGATACCGGTGATGGACCGGGATACGACCCTTTCACTGTCCCCCAGGCTGTTTCAGGCAGGCGCCTTTATGCTGCTGGACGTGCTGTCCGCCTTACCGGGCGGTAAGCGTATACCGCTACCCCAGGATAACGAGGAGGCATCCTATTTTCCGGAAATTACCAGGGAAGAGGCAAGGCTGGACTGGAACCTGTCCGCCGTGGATATCTGGCGAAAAGTACGTGCCTATCAACCCTGGCCGGAGGCTTATACTCTCTGGGAGGGGAAACAGTTAAAAATAATCGAAGCCATACCTGTCGGCGGCGATGAAAACCTGGAACCCGGAGTGGTAGTGGCCGTACCATCCGGAGAAAAAGGCTCTGGTATTTTTCCGGGTGTGGCAGCAGGCCGGGGAGTACTGAAGTTGTCGCGAGTGCAGATAGAAGGTAAACGGGCGGTGACAGGAGATGAGTTTATCCGGGGTTACAGGGATTTCATTGGCTCCATGCTAAATTGAAGTACGGGGAATTATTACAATATCATCCGTGTGTGCTCGCGCAGGCGGGCCGGTTTAGGCTCAAAAACAACCTGGTCGCTTGAGATGCAGTTGCATTAACTTCCAAATCTGTTAAAATTAGGGAAATTATTAACCTCGTGTCAGGAGCGGAATGAGCCAGGCAGACCAGGATGCAAAAGATAGGCTCTCTACCCGGAAGCGCGTAATAACATCGTTGATAGGTATTCCTATCGTAGTGGCTCTGGTCTGGTTCAATACGCCTATTCCCTGGTTTACATTACTGGCCGTTGGTTGGGGGCTGGGCGGTGTTCATGAGTTTTACAATCTGGTCAAACGTTCAAAGGAAATATCTCCCCTGGTTTATTTCGGGCTTCTCTGGTCGCTGCTCCTGATTATCAGCCCTCATATCGGCAGCATTCCGCATTTTAACGGGATTTCCTCCTGCTCATTATTCCTTACCGCCGGTGTAATAATATCTTTGCTTCTTCTGCTCTGGCGCAATGGAAAAGAACAGGCTTTTTCCGCCTGGGCATGGACCGTGGCGGGTGTGCTTTATATAGGCTGGCTGTTGAGCAACCTGGTAGCGCTCAGAATGCTGGAGGACGGGCGGGGATGGGTATTCCTGGCTATTTTAAGTACCTTCGCCTCGGATTCCAGTGCGTATTTTGCAGGAAGAGCTCTGGGCAAACATAAGTTGGCCCCTTATATCAGCCCTAAGAAGTCCTGGGAAGGTACAGCGGCGGGTATAGCCGGAGCAATTGCCTGTAGCACGATACTGGCTTATCTGTTCGGTTTACCCGTTTCATGGTGGAAGATAGTGATCCTGGGGGCCTTGCTTAGCATGACCGGGCAACTCGGAGACCTGGTCAAATCGCTTTTCAAGAGAAACATGGCGGTGAAAGACTCAGGCAATATCCTGCCGGGTCACGGAGGATTTCTGGACCGCATGGACAGCCTGGCTTTTGCCGGAGTGATCGTATACTATTTCGTGTTATTCACCACTTAGGCTGAAACCATCAGGTCGTAAGTCTGGCTTCGCCGGGAAAAGGCCCTGATGCGGGCCATCAACTCGGGACTATCTGCTTCGTCCGGGAAGTATCCATCTATTTCCATTGTCCGGAACTTTTTCCAATCTGTCCCTGATTTGTTGAACATCACGGCTACGGGCATCCTTCCCGCATCGACAGCGTTTTTACATACGGTATCCGTATCGTGAAAATGATGGTCCACGATGATCATGTCAAATGTTTCCTGCCGCAAAATTTCGGGAAGACCACAGGCCGATGAGCAATCTTTTATACTCACCTCGTTCGGATTCAGACGGGCGTTTAACCTCTGTAGCATGGTCCGGCTGCCGATTGCCAGGATTTTTATTCTTGTTTTCGTTATCATTAATATAGTATATCGCAACCGGGGTAAAAAACGGGTTACTTGGGGATTGATGAACGTAAAGTAAACGTTACAAGGGGGTAAATAAAGGTTAATTTTTCCCGGTGCCGGTTAAAGGTGACTTGACGGGCTATCTTTGTGATAGCGCAGCTCAAGTCCGCGGATTTCCTCGTTATCCTGTAGATCGCAGTCCAGCGCCTTCAGGACGTCATGTATTAACCTGACGGACCCGGAAGGAAGGGGAATCTGCCGGCCGTTAATATAGAGTGAAAGCCGCTCCAGGTTAGGTTGAATATAGCCTTCCTCCAGCAGGTCGGCCACTTCTTTAACGTCACCCAGCCCGAATTGCGGTACTGTTGTCTCCAGGGGTTCGTCCGTAACAACAGCGAATAGGTTGACGGCTACATCCAGAAGCGGTCCGGCTTCCTTGCGGTGTATTTCTATCTTGGGTGCATCTCCCCGGCTGAAGCCTTCGGTCAGGATAATATCATAGTCTTCACCCAGGTAGCGGGCCAGCTCCCCGGCAGTGAGTTCACTGGGGATGGGTTTTATGATCTGGATTTCCGTGGTGGAGCTTACCACCGTAGCGGCTGCTCCGGCCCTGGCGTGCCGCCAGCTATCTTTGCTGGGATCGTCAAAACTGATGCTGTGGTGAGAGTGTTTGATAGTGGCCACTTTGTAACCTCGTACGCTGAGTTCACGGATCAGCTTTTCCAGAAAAGTGGTCTTGCCTGTGCTGGACTTGCCGACGATTGAAATTACCAGTGGCATACCTGTTTCCTCCTCTATTGACCATTTTAAGCGTCCGGATCAGGTCTTATTGATGAAAAATTGCTGTACTTGAACCGTCAGGAATGCAATTTCCATACCGGTTTATATTATAATTCAGCCGGGCGATTAAGAAAAATGTGATGCTATCCAGCCGATTATGCCCGCCATTTCCAGGCCCACATATGAAATTATTCCTACCAGAATGTAGTTCAGCCATTTCCCCGGCAGCCGGTGGGCTGTGATGGCTCCGATCTGGGCCATCCCGATGCTTGTCACGGAAAGGGCGATCCAGGCCGGCCAGTGTATGTAGCCCAGGGTGTAGCCGGGTAAACCGGTGGACCCGATGCCGTTCAATATATAGCCTGTTATGCCTCCGGTGCTGGTAAAGAGCATCATGGCCAGGGAAGTACCGGCAGCGTTGCGTATAGAGAATCTCAGTACCAGCACAAGCAGGGGGACTGCCAGAACGCCTCCGCCTATTCCCATGAGACCTGTGATAACGCCGATTGGAAGTGCCACGGCGATCCAGAGCCAGCGGCTTTCACGTACGGGTTGGGGGGTATCGTAAATTTTTAATGTGACCATACGCAGAGCGATGATAATAGCCAGCGCTCCAAAGCCTGTTTTTATGGCAGAACCGGGAATACGGGCCGCCAGGGTTGCCCCGATAAAGCTGCCTGCCGCCGTAAATATCCCCATGTACACGGCTGCTTTCCAGTAGATGCCGTTCCTTTTTTGATACTGCCATACCCCGCTGGCTGCGGTGGGCAGAACTACTGCCAGCGAAGTGGCGCAGGCTATCTTGATAGCCAGGTCGGTGCTGATTCCCGAGGAGGAATAAATCCAGTACTGCACCGGGGTTAATACGATACCGCCGCCGATGCCCAGGAGCCCGCTGAGAAAACCGATACCTATGCCGGTGCACAGGAGTATAACAATCTGAAGGACGGGCATCAGACCGTCCTTTCAGATTGCATTACGGGTGGCTTCAATGACATTTCTGAACCAGTTCCTCTTTTATCAGGTGCTTTAGAAAATCAACGATACCGGACAGAGGCATGACCTGTGCCTTTTTATCGGTACGGCGTTTGAACTCAACGTTATTGCAGTCAAGGGTGCGGGGGCTGATCGTAACTCTCAGGGGTATTCCGATCAAATCGGCATCGTTGAATTTTACTCCGGCGGTTTCCAGACGGTCGTCGAAAAGCACTTCGATTCCCTGTTCCTCCATCTCCCGGTAGAGATTATTGGCGGCTTCGGCAACCACGGGATTTTCCAGGAACAAGCCTGTCAGGTGGACCTGGTAGGGGGAAATCGACAGCGGCCAGATGATACCCTTATCGTCATGACTCTGTTCGACGGCAGCAGCCATAAGACGTCCGACCCCTATGCCATATGTTCCCATTACGATAGGCCTGGAGACCCCTCTCTCATCGATGAACCTGGCTCCCATCTTTTCGCTGTAGAGTGTACCCAGCTTGAAAATATGCCCTACCTCAATACCCCGTGTCGAGGAAAGGGGTGCTCCGCATTTGGGACAGGAATCGCCGGTGCGAGCTCTGGCAATATCCTGGATGATATCTGCCGAAAAGTCACGTGGATAGTTGACGTTCTTGATGTGAACGTCCTTCTTATTTCCCCCAGCCGCGAAATTTATACCGGCCACCAGGGAATCATCTGCGACTACTTTTACTTTCCCTTTCAAGCCCACCGGTGAGACGAATCCGGCTACTATGCCTGCCGACTGAATCTGCTCATCGGTAGCCATGCTCAGGTCATTGCAGTGCAGGACCTTTTTAAGCTTGATCTCATTAATCTCAAAGTCTCCCCGGATCAGGGCTATTATGAATTCACCGTCGGCCGTGTACAGTACAGCCTTAAGGGTATGGTCCGGTTTGACATTCAAAAAAACTGAGATTTCTTCAATGGAGGTTAGACCGGGTGTACTGACCTCTTCCAGCGGCAGGGGGCTTTCGGGAGCCATCTTTTCCTTGACGCTGACCATTTTTTCCATGTTGGCTGCATAATTGCAGGACTGGCAGAAGATGATTTCGTCTTCTCCGCTGGGGGCCACCAGCATGAACTCGAATGAGTCCTTTCCCCCGATAGCGCCGCTGTCTGCTTCAACCAGCAGAGCGGGCAGACCGCAGCGTGCGAAGATGTTGCTGTAGGCCTGCCGCATCTTTTCATAGCTGAGATCAAGCCCTTTTTCATCCGTGTCGTAGCTGTACAGGTCGTGCATAACGAACTCACGTACCCGGAGCAGCCCCCCGCGTGGACGGGGCTCGTCCCTTAGCTTGGTGTGCAGTTGATAGAGCATAAGGGGCAGGTCGCGGTAGCTCTGGACGTTGTGGCTGACCAGGTCGGTTATGATTTCCTCGTGCGTCGGGCCAAGCACGAGCTGGTGCCCGCGGCGGTCTTTAAGGTGAAAAAGGATTTCTCCCATGACCTCTTCACGCCCTGATTTTTGCCATATCTCGACCGGATGGATGACGGGCAGAATTACTTCCTGTCCGCCCGCCTTATTGGACTCGTCCCTGATAATATCCTGGATCTTTACCAGTACACGCCTTCCCAGGGGCAGGAAGGAATAGACGCCGGCGGTCAACTGGTTTATCATGCCGGACTTCAACAACAGTTGATGGCTGACGGTATCCGCGTCCGCGGGGACTTCTCTAAGGGTTTTGCCGAATGATCTTGAAAATCGCATCTTTCTCCAATCCTGTGACATTAAATATCAGTAAAAGCTTTTATTTTTTATAATACAACATCCGGGTCGTGAGTTACGAGTGGTGTTTTTTTCGTGCCGGATGCCGATAAAAATTGTCATGGAATATAATATAATAATCAGGTAATGCAGGTGAGAAGAAATTTATGCCGGTAAAGATGTTGAGAAAACTAATCAATATCGACGAAGCCCTATGCAACGGGTGCGGAATATGCCTGTCTTCCTGTGATAATGGCGCCTTGGTCCTGTCGGAGGGGAAAGCCAGTCTGCTCAGTGAGTTATACTGTGACGGACTGGCTGCCTGCCTTAAGAAGTGTCCGGAGGGAGCATTAAGCATACGGGAGCGTAATGCTGAAAGTTTCGATCGGGTCGCTGTAGATAAACACCTGAGGGAGATGGAGGACAAGGCCGGCGGTATTGCCGGAAGCAGTCCCGCTTCAACACTCGATCACTGGCCTGTGCATCTTGCGCTGGTCCCCACCGGGGCTGAATTTCTCATGGGCAGCGATCTGGTGCTGGTGGCCGACTGCGTTCCCCTGGTTTATCCCGCTCTACATGCGGACTTTTTAAGGGACCATATCCCGCTGGTAGCCTGTCCCAGGCTGGATGATGTGGATGCCCATTTTATCAGATTAGCCGAGATCTTGAAAAAGTGCGGGATCAGGAGCATAACGGTCGTGCAAATGGATATACCCCCCTGTTCCGGATTGATAGACATCGCACATAAAGCCATACAGATCAGCGGGAAGGAAATTCCTCTAAAAGGAGTAAAGATAAATATTAATGGCTGTATCATCTCATAGTTGATTTTAATGCAGCCGTAATAACACTGGACTCCTAAATCAACAGAAGTTTTGATTCCGTCAGGCAACTATCCTCTGCCGCCTTGATCCATCATTCAATTGTCACGGATGAGCCTGAGAATATGAACCGTTTCAGCTAAACACAGGCTAGATTAGCCTTGTTTAGCGGTAGATCAAGGTGCTGTTTCCATCTTGAAAAATCTGGCTATTTATTATTTAATCCTGCTATAATACTTCTAATAAAAAGCTAAAGGAGAAAAAGATGGCAAAGGCTAAAGAAGAACCTAAAGCTGAAATGACAAGATATAAATGCACAGGTTGCCAGTGGATCTATGATCCTAAATACGGTGATGCGGCAAATGAAGTACCCCGCGGGGTCCCCTTTGAAAAATTACCCGCGACTTTTATCTGCGGTGTCTGCGGGTGTACCAAAGATAAATTCGTTAAAGTTGAAGAAAAGAAGAAATAGTACAGGAAGGGGAGGGCGATACTCCCCTTTCCGGTTATTACATTGATTTTTTGTTTATATCAAAGATCGTAGATACTCTTGAGGGAAGAATATTCCACCAGCCCGCTTTCAGCCATATTTTCCACCTCGATGCCGGCCTCAACAGCCGCCGCCGCCGGATTCAGTCCGCCCAGCATTACCACTCCTACCCGGTTCAGTCCGACAGCGATCTGGCAGAGTGGTTCGCTGGTGTTGCCCAGCAGATATACACTGGAAATGCCGGCTTCTTTCAGTTGAGTGATCTTTGTCTCCACCATGCTGCGGGCAGGCGCGGGTATTTCGCGGAAATTAGCCAGTATCTTGCCGTTTCCCGTGTTAACAACCTCTCTGACACCGGTCATCCTGGCCCGTATGTACTGCTCGGAAGGGTCAAGCGAGGTCCCCGTGTAGTTGATCAGTGCGACGAAGCGACGAGGCTTGTTGGAGCGGATTTCCAGTACGCCCCCGAAGCGGGACTCGATGGGAATACCCGCTTTTAGCAGTACCCCGTTAACTACCACGCTGCATATCGTTGCCAGTCCGGTCTTGCCTCTGGGGATTACCACCGAGCCGATTTTTTGACCTTCAGCAGCCACGGCTGCCAGATGACTGACGGCCAGTCCGGCCTCGACCACTTTTTTCATAATATCGAGGGCCTGCTGGAATTTATCCGTATCAATCAGCGAGGTGTTAATAGGTACCAGACCTGTCCTGTCGAGCGGGTTAAAGGTCGTGCGGAAAGCCAGCAGCTCCAGCCTGTTGAGGATAAATCCTACCTGATCCGGCGCCAGCGCCATGCGCAGCTCCTCCACCCCCTCCGGGGTCAGCATGCGGCCGTCCCGGCCCATCGGCTGGGTGTATCCCCTCTCGTCGGTGATCCTTAAATGATAGCGTACCGCCCTCTCGCTGAGCATTATACCGTATCTCTCAAGCTCGCGGGCTATTGTTATGGAACCCAGCGGCTCGGAAGACTCGCTCAATACCCTGAGAATAGAAAGCACCTTGCGTTCAGTCTCAGGTCCTGAACCCTGTGCTAGCTTGATTTCTCTGGGCTCCCTGGAGTAATTCATTGACAAATTCCGATCTGCCTGTAGGATATTTTCTCTCAGCCGGCTGCTTTATCAGCCATCCTTATAAAATACTGGTGCAATCTGAGATCGCCGGTCAGTTCCGGATGGAAGGACGTGACTATCATGTTGGCTTGCCTGGCAGCTACAATTACACCGTCCGGCAACCTTGCCAGCACATCAACCTGCGGACCGGCCTTTTGGATCAGTGGTGAACGGATAAAAACGGCATGGAAAGGATTTCCATCCAGACCGGCTACCGGCAGGTCTATTTCAAAACTGTCCACCTGCCGCCCGAAGGCATTTCTTTTTACCTCTATGTCCATCACCTGGAGCGGCTCGAGTTTTGATTCCTGGGAGTTGAAGACCCTCATGGCGAGGCAAATCATACCGGCACAGGTACCCATTACCAGCATACCGGAGGAGATCGCCTGTTTGAGCGGCTGGAATAGTTCAAAGCCGTGCATCAGCTTCAATATTGTGGTGCTTTCTCCTCCCGGTATTATCAGGCCGTCCAGGCCCTTTAACTCCTCTGCCTTGCGTATTTCGATTGCCTCCATCCCCAGTTTGTGTATTGCCGAAATATGCTCGAGAAAAGCCCCTTGCAGGGCCAGTATTCCTATTTTCATGAGATTCCTTCGTGTCTTACTAACATTATGTTAGCATATTCCCGATCTTTGGGGTAGCATCCCGAAATGATTTACGGACTGCGGGACACCTGTCCTGCAGTCCGCTGTAGCCAGTCCTCCTCTGCAAGAGGAGCTAAGCCCGGGTTATATTATAGGCAAATATTCTTTCAGCTCATAATCGGTTACCCTGGTGCGGAATTTGTCCCATTCCTTCTTCTTGTTTGCGACAAAGGAATTAAAGGTGTGTTCACCCAGTGTTTTTCTGACCAGTTCGCTCTTTTCCATGACCCCGATAGCTTCCAGAAGGCTGGCGGGGAGTGTGCCTATGCCCAGTTTTTCCCTTTGCTCTTCCGACATGTGGTAAACGTTGCCCTCTGCCGGTGCGGGCGGTTCCAGACCTTCTTCGATACCCTGCAGGCCGGCAGCCAGCAACACACTAAAGCAAAGGTAAGGATTGCAGGCCGGGTCCGGAGACCGGATTTCAAAGCGGGTGGCGGACTCCCTTCCCGGTTCATAACCGGGAACACGTACCAGGTCGGAGCGGTTTCTTATTGCCCATGAGAGATAAACGGGGGCTTCGTAGCCAGGAACCAGACGTTTGTAGGAATTGACCCACTGGTTTGTCACGGCGGTAAATTCGGGAGCGTACTTTAAGAGACCTGCCACGAAGTTCTGGGCGATCTTGGACAGGTTGAATATTCCGCCTTTCTCGAAAAAGGCATTTTTGCCGTTCTTGAAGAGGGACTGATGAACATGCATGCCGCTGCCGTTGATGCCGAAGATGGGCTTGGGCATAAAGGTTGCGTAAACCCCGTGCTTGGCCGCGATCTCCTTTACCACCAGCCGGTAGGTCATTACCTGGTCTGCCATTGTCAGGGCATCGGTGTATCTCATGTCGATCTCATGCTGGCTGATGGCTACCTCATGATGAGACTTGTCGACGCCTATTCCCATCTCTTCCAGTGCCAGCACGGTCTCGTTTCTCAGCTCTGTGGCGGCATCAAGAATGGTCATATCATAATAGCCACCTTCATCCAGCTCGACAGTTCCCTTATCGTCCTTGAAGTAAAAGTACTCCGGCTCGGGACCCACATAGAAAGTAAATCCCATATCGGTAGCCTTCTTCAGATTTCTCTTCAGAACATACCTCGGATCACCCTCGAAGGGCTCACCGCCGGGTTTGCGGATATCACAAATCATCCTGGCCAGCCCGACATCCTCCCTGGGTCTCCAGGGAAGCAACTGGAAGGTATCCAGGTCTGGTAACGACATCATGTCGCTCTCATCTATACGCGAAAATCCTTCTACCGAAGAGCCGTCGAAACCCATCCCGTTTTCGATAGCGCTTTCCAGCTCCGAGACCGGTATCGCGTAGCTTTTTAGCATTCCAAGTATGTCTGTGAACCACAGCTCCACAAATTTTACATTGTGTTCTTTGGCCATTTTCAGGACATATTCTTTCCCTTCCTGGTTGCCTGCTTTTTCCATAATACTCTCCTCCTGCGATTTTATTAGACTAGCTATTTTTCTATTAGTTTTGATTACAGTTTAAAACACTATTGTTACAAATGTATTAACAGCCAGTTAAGTTTATATTACATAGCCTGAAATATACCGGGATCCGTTATTCCCCTCCGTATGCCCTCTCCCCGTGCTGAGAGAGGTCCAGGCCAAGCGTTTCTTCGGTCTCGTTGACTCTTAATCCCATGGTCGCGTTAATCGCCTTGCCGATTATCCAGGTCATGCCGAAGGAAAACAGCCAGATTGCACCTACACCAGCCACTTGTTTTAATAACTGGACCGGCTGTCCGTAAAACAGGCCGTCCGCGCCCATGCTGTTAACTCCGACAGTTGCAAAAAGACCAACTGCTATAGTCCCCCAGGTCCCGCCTATTCCGTGCACGGCCCAGACATCCAGAGATTCATCGATCTTCTTCTTTGTTCTGAACAGCATGCAGTAGTAGCAGAGCACTGCTGCTATTATCCCAACGGGGATTCCCATAATAGGTGAAATAAAACCCGAGACGGGTGTGATGGCTCCCAGGCCAGCAACTGCGCCGGTTACGATACCGGATACAGTCGGGCAGCGGTAATACCAGCTCAGTATCATCCAGGTAAAAGCCCCGGCGGCCGCTGAAATATTGGTGGCCACAAAAGTACTGGTAGCCAGCCCTCCTGATGTCAGCGCACTGCCGCCGTTAAAGCCGAACCAGCCGAACCAGAGCAGCCCGGCCCCTATTACAACCAGGGGAATACTGTGAGGAGCCATGGGGGTGCCGTCGTTGTAACCCCGCCGAGGACCGAGCAGGAAAGCCATGGCGAGAGCCGATACGCCTGCGGAGATATGGACTACCATTCCGCCCGCGAAATCCAGGGCGCCCAGTCTGGCCAGCCAGCCCCCGCTGCCCCAAACCCAGTGGGCTATAGGGCAGTATACAATCGTAAACCAGAGCACCGAAAATACCAGGATGGCGCTGAATTTCATCCTCTCTACTACAGCTCCGGTAATCAGGGCGACGGTGATAACGGCGAACATCATCTGGAAAATCATGAAAGAAAGGTGAGGGACCGTGCTGGCGTATATTTCTGAAGGAGCCTGCCCGACGTTTCTCAGTCCGACATAGTCCAGTCCGCCGATTATGCCGCCCCAATCTGTGCCGAAGGCCAGACTATAGCCGTAAAGCACCCATAGCAGACCTATTACCCCCAGTGACATGAAACTCATCATGATAGTTGACAGTACATTCTTGCTGCGTACCATACCGCCGTAAAATAAGGCGACCCCGGGGGTCATCAGCATGACCATGGCGGTTGAAACAAGCATCCAGGCCGTATCACCAGCATTTATAGACACAAAAAGCCCCTCCTGAAAAATATTATCTTCAGTTTAGGGCTTTTATGTTACAATCATATTACAAGGTTATATTTTTGCCTGCTGACTCAACTCAGTGTAATGCCGTGTGACCTTCGGTTATCGTATGTTTCTTCTTTGTTAACAACTTCATCCTTATTGCAGTGTTATTCGTACCGGTCTGCGGTCCTGGTCTAGACCGCTCCATTACCCCTGTCACCCGTCCGTATACGGATGACTTCCTCTATCGGCAGGATAAAAATTTTTCCGTCCCCCACGTTTCCGGTTCTTCCCCTTTCGCAGATCGTATCCACAATGCTCTGGCAGTCCTTATCCTCCGCCACAATCTCGATCTTTTTCTTTGGCAGGAAACCTATGCGATGTTCTCCCACTCTCCATTTCAGTGTCAATCCTTTCTGTTTGCCCCTGCCCATTACGTCGCTTACCGTCATAGATGTAAAACCTTTCTCTTCAAGGGCGATTTTTATTAAGTGAAACCTTTCCTCTCGTACAATAGCTTCAATCTTTTTCATATCAGACTCCTATAACTCATCACCGTAAGCCGACTCACCGTGCTGGGAAATATCCAGGCCTATGCTCTCCTCTGTTTCACTTACCCTTAAGCCCATGGTCATGTCGATGATTTTTCCGATAATCCAGGTCATACCGAAGGCAAAAGCCCAGACTACAATGATGGCCAATACCTGTTTACCCAGAAGCAGCCAGTTGCCGTGTATCAGTCCGTCTGCACCCAGGCTGTTGACCGAGGAACTGGCGAAGATACCCGTCGCGAGCGCACCCCAGGTGCCGCCCATTCCGTGACAGGCAAACACGTCCAGCGAGTCGTCTGTTTTGGTGCGGCTGCGCAGCCTCATGACGTAGAAGCAAATAATCGAGACGCCTATACCTATGGGAATACCCATTACCGGACTGATAAAACCGGCTGCGGGCGTGACTGCCACCAGTCCTGCTACCGCACCGGTAGCGATACCGGAAAGGGTCGGTCGGCTGTGAAACCAACTTAGAAACATCCAGGTCAGGGCGGCAGCGGCAGCAGCCGTATTGGTAGCCATAAAGGCACTAGAGGCCAGTCCGCCGGATGTCAGGGCACTCCCGGCGTTGAATCCGAACCAGCCGAACCATAACAGCCCGGCGCCGATCACAATATAGGGTACATTATGGGCCGCCATAGGAGTTTTATCCTGGAAATCCCTGCGGGGACCCAGCAGCATGGCCAGGGAGAGAGCAGAGACACCAGCCGTAATGTGTACCACCGTTCCACCGGCAAAGTCCAGGGCTCCCATATTGGCCAGCCAGCCTCCGCTGCCCCATACCCAGTGGGCTACAGGGGTGTATACCACGGTGAACCAGACCAGAGCAAAGACCACAATCGAGCTGAATTTTACCCTTTCAACCACTGCTCCGGTGATCAATGCCACAGTTATAATGGCGAACATCATCTGATATGCCGCAAATGACAGGTGCGGAATCGTCGTGGCATAAATTGAAGACGGTTCCTGTCCTACATTATTCATTGCCAGATAATTGAATCCACCGATGAATCCGCCGCCGCCGGTGCCGAAAGCCAGGCTGTAGCCGTACAGCACCCACAGAACTCCCACCAGACCCAGGGTCATGAAACTCATCATAATGGTGGAAAGGGCATTCTTCCGGCGGACCATACCGCCGTAGAAGAAGGCCAGCCCCGGTGTCATCAACATTACCATAGCGGTAGAAACAAGCATCCAGGCAGTATCACCTGCGTTCATGAGTATTACCTCCCTGCAATCAGCATAAATTTATTTTAGAGTCCGAATATTTCTAAAATGTTTCAGGCTTATTAAGGCTGTGTTACATTTTAAAGCTGAACGGGATGTGACAGCCCCAATAGTCGGGATATTTCCCTGATTTCATGTTAGTCTGTTTTAAAGGTAAAGGGGGGTATTGCTCAAGTAAGTTATCGCCGTCGATATACCCTCCACAGGCAATGATGTCTAATAACAGAAATCCCTTCGCTGCGGGGTACTGCCGGTCCGGATGACCGGAGAAATAAATTGACACTTAATTAAAAATCATAGTAATATTAAATATAAATTTCTCTGGAGCTATCCTGCCTGAATCCCGCTTGCATCGGGATATGGAGAATAGCCGGTGGACCTAAAGTCCCGACGGCAGCACTGGAAACGGTGTTGTTTCCCAGAATGGAAAGGAGAAAGAATGGAGTTAATGCGCTTTTTTTGCGTTCCTTGATTGCAGGGGACGCTATTTTTTTGCCCTCAGACTGCCGCGGTTGTTCCACTGAGATGCCGGGTGATTGTTTAATTCGACAGGCAAAATCGACGGTTGATCAGCTACATTGAAATATTGACCTGTCGGAGCAAAATACTCAAAGTCGGTTTCTCCTGTATTTTATTATGTAAAAACATAGTTGAAAACCGGAGTATGACCTGAGACAGATCGACGTAAGATTAGGTAAAAGGTGTTGTTTCGCGACCTGAAAAGGCAAAAGGGTAATTTGAAAAAATAGCTGGAAACCCATATTTTATACGGGATTTTTGTTCGGAAGATAAAGAAGGAGAGTTTATGAGAGTAAAAAATATTTTATCAATCCTGGTACTGTTAGCCAGTATTTTACTGGTTATTCCCCTGGCCGGTTGTTCTTCCCAAAGTACAACCACTACATCAATTGAAGCTGTGGAATTGAATGTGTCCGCCGCTGCCAGCCTGACTGACGCTCTGCAGGCTGTCAACGAAGCCTATATGCAAAAAAACAGTAACATCAAAGTAATAGCTAATTTCGCCTCATCAGGTACTTTACAGAAACAGATCGAACAGGGCGCACCGGCGGATGTTTTTCTGTCGGCAGCCGCCAAACAAATGGATGCCCTGCAAGCCGGCGGACTGATTATCGATAATACTCGTCAGAACCTGCTGAATAATCGAGTCGTGCTGGTGGTTCCTGTAAACAGTACCCTGAACATCAGCAGTTTCACGGACTTGTTAAACAGCGATGTAGAAAAGATCGGCATAGGCGATCCGGAATCGGTTCCGGCCGGGACATACGGAAAGCAGGCGCTTGATCAACTCGGTATTTATGAGAAGGTCGAGTCAAAGCTGATCCTGTGCAGTGACGTTCGGCAGGTGTTGGGTTATGTAGAGGCCGGTAATGTTGATGTCGGCATCGTATATTCCACGGATGCCGCCATCTCTGATAAGGTTAACATTTCAGCCGATGCTCCGGTTGAGGTCAACAGCAAGATAGTATATCCTGTCGCGGTTATCAAGGATAGCAAGAAAGTTGATGCAGCCGGTCAGTATATCGGCTTTTTGAGTAGCAAGGAGGCCATATCTATTTTCGAGGAATATGGTTTTAGCGCGGTGAATCGATAAATAAGACGGGTATACCGGCGGTTTATTAATGAAGGAAGTAAAATATGGAATCATATCTTGCACCGTTATGGATATCGTGCAAGACTGTTCTCACCACTACGGTAATCACCTTTTTCATAGGCATCGCAGTCGCACGGTGGATGGCCAAATATACCGGCAGATTTAAAAGTCTGATTGATGGGATTTTTATCTTGCCTCTGGTTCTGCCGCCGACGGTAGTGGGGTTTGGTTTGCTGCTTTTATTCGGCAAGAACGGTCCGCTCGGAGAATTTTTCTCATGGTTTGGCACCACGATAGTCTTTTCCTGGCCGGCTACGGTGATTACGGCGGTAATCATGACATTCCCGCTGATGTACATGTCAGCCCGCGCAGGTTTTGAACAGGTTGATATTAATGTCGAGAATGCCGCCAGGACGCTGGGGGCCAGTGAATGGCGCATCTTTTGGACGGTTACCATGCCTATGGCGTGGCCGGCCGTGGTCGCTGCTACGATTCTGGCCTTTGCTCGTGCTCTGGGAGAGTTCGGCGCCACTTTGATACTGGCCGGTAATATCCCCGGGAAAACAGCCACTATCCCTGTGGCAATTTACTTCAATATTCAGGCCGGTCATAACAATAAGGCGCTGGTTCTGGTGCTGATAGTACTGGTAATCTCTTTTGCATCGCTGGCTGCGCTGGCATACTGGAAACGTAAAACGCCGAAGCTGGCCGGGACTATTGTTGCCGATTGAGTCGGTAAATAAACAAGAGGATCATGCTGGAGAAAATACGTTGCTAAGAGTAAGGATAAAAAAACTTCTTCCGGGATTTAATCTGGAAGTGGACTTCTCTGTCGATCATGAGATCCTTGCTGTGCTGGGTCCGTCAGGCTCGGGTAAGACCATGACATTACATTGCATCGCCGGTCTTATCCGGCCTGATGAAGGATATATCGATTTGAACGATAAAGTCCTGCTGGATACTGCCAGGAATATAAATTTGAAAACCCAGATGCGCAAAGTGGGTTTCGTATTCCAGAACTACGCTTTGTTTCCTCACCTTACGGTTAAAGATAATATCGCTTACGGTATACGCCACCTCTCAAAAGAAGAAGTCCGCACCAGGGTATCTGAGTTACTCGAGAAGATGCATATATCCGGTCTGGGGCAGCGCTATCCCAGGCAGTTATCGGCCGGACAACAGCAGCGTGTCGCCCTGGCACGCGCAATAGTACCCGAGCCGGAAGTACTGCTACTGGACGAGCCCTTTTCAGCTTTGGATTCTCAGGTAAAGGAACGCCTGGAACTTGAACTTATGAATTTGCAGGACATCTATAAGGGGCATATACTTTTTGTCACGCACGATCTAGCCGAAGGCTACAAGATGGCGTCGAAAATTGCTGTTTTTGAGTCCGGTCGCATCGTCCAGTGCGATTATAAAAACAGGATAATTGAGTCTCCAGCGAATCGTACAGTCGCCAGGTTAACCGGGTTCAGAAATATAATAAAGGCGCAGATTACACAAATAAAGGGCTCAACAGTACAGGTAAAAGTACCCGAATTGGCCGGAGAGCTTAAAATAGTAACGGAAAATATAGAAGGTCTTGCCATAAACCAGAAAATAACGATCTGTATAAGACCTGAGTACATTCACCTCGTTGATCACCCTGGTGAAAATACTTTCCTCTGTGTTGCCGACCAGATTATTAAGGGGGTTTCTCTTATCAACTGCTTCTTCCGCATCCCTTTTAACGATACGCCAAAACATTGGATCGAGGTATCCCTTCACAAATCACACGCATCTATTACTGAAGAATGCCATGAGTATTATGTGTATTTCCCGCCGGAATATATAGTGATTATCAGAGACTAACAAAATCCTGTACCTTCCTTTATGCCCATTGAGATGATTTACTGATTTTGTTGTATAATGTTAAGTTATCAAGATAACATAACGGAAAATCGGTTCTCCCTTGATAGATCAGAGTTCAAATAACAACACAAATTGAGATTTCTCAGTCTATAGACCTGGTATCCATGGAGGCTGAATAATAGGCCTTAAAAGCGTTCCGGGGGGATAGACCAATGGCTAAGATCGATAGTTTCAATTTCGGTTTTATCGTGGTGGACGAAAAGCAGTATTCGGGTGATATTGTGATCTTTCCTGATGGTACGGTTAAAGAGCGTGCTCCGGGCAAAGGCAGGCTGGGCAGCCATACCATTACCCGCTCGGAAATCGAAGCCCTGACAAAGTCCCAGCCTGAAACAATCCTGATCGGAACGGGAGTGCAGAATATGGCTAGGTTGGCCCGTGATGCCGAGTTCTATCTGATGGAACCTGACCTGAATCTGACTCTGCTGCCGTCAAACGAGGTGGTAAAGAAGTTCAATAAACTGGTTGAGGATGGAGAAAAGGTAGCCGCGCTGATACATGTAACATGCTGAATTTTATCTTATCACGGGTTAAATTACCCCCCAGCCTTTACCGGGATGAGAATAAATTCAGATTAGTTGCTGGCACCCAGTATTTCTAGTTTCCTTTTCTAAAGCGGTAGCCGATGTTTCTTACGGTCTCGATAAAAGTCTGGTCGGAGATTTCTATCTTGCTGCGCAGCCGTCTGATATGTACATCCACAGTCCTGTCCCCGCCGAAATAATCGTAGCCCCAAACCTTGTTGAGAAGGGTTTCACGGCTGAACACCCTTCCCCGTTCTTTGGCCAGGAATTTCAACAGCTCATATTCTTTAAAGGTAAGCTCGACTATCTTGCCTCCGACACGGACTTCGCAGTTGGCCAGGTCGATAACCAGGTCTTCACAGCGCAGCAGTTCATTCTCTTTGAGGTTACGCTGAAGCAGTCTTCTGGCTCTGACCACCAGCTCCCTGGAATCATAGGGTCTGACGACAAAATCATCTATTCCCGGATTGTCACCGGGATGGTTCAACATTTCCGCAGTCATAAGGACGATAAGGAATACCTTGCGCCTGATTTTGCTGCCGTCGGTCAGATCTTTCAATACGGCCTGGCTGACCTGCCCGTCCATTTCCAGCACGATGAGTTCGGGGGCGTCACGTACTACCCTTTCGACGATTTTGTCCTTGATCCCGGCGGTCAGACACTCGAAACCCCAGCCGGACAAATCCGTCTTCAGTTGCCTGGCAGTTTCTGCCTGGTTTGCCACAATTAAAACACTAGACATATCCCGTTCATCCGGTAACCTGGCAGTCATCTTCTTACCGGAATTCCTCTCTTATTAAGGTAGTCTTTAGTCTCCCGGATAGAATATATCCCATAATGAAATATACTGGCAGCCAGTACCGCATCGGCCTTTCCGCTTATAATAGCCTGATAGAGGTCTTCCGGTCGACCGGCCCCCCCACTGGCTACTACTGGAACGGTGACGTTTTCGGAGATCGTTCTGAGTAGTTCCAGATCGTAACCTGATTTGGTGCCGTCGGCGTCTATGCTGTTGACCACTATTTCTCCGGCGCCCAGTTCAACTGCCTGCACTGCCCACATGATCGCGTCTATACCTGTTCCCCGGCCTCCGTCGGCTCCGGTATGGGTAAATATTTCCCAGCGGATGGGAAGGGAATCGGGGATCCTCCGGGCATCCATTCCCAGGACAATACACTGGTTGCCGAAGCATTTGGCGCCCTCGGAGATCAGGTCCGGATTGTGCACTGCTGCGGTATTCACGGAGACCTTGTCCGCTCCCGCCTCCAGCATGCGGTGCATATCCTCTACTGTTCGCAGCCCCCCGCCCACGGTCAGCGGTATGAAGACCTGCTCGGCGGTACGCCGTACAACATCCTCCATGATGGGACGGTCGTCACTGGAAGCTGTAATGTCATAAAAAACCAGCTCGTCCGCCCCCTCCCTGTTATAAAAGGAAGCCAGCTCCACGGGGTCTCCCGCATCGCGATGGTCGCGGAACTTGACTCCCTTGACCACCCGTCCCCCTTTCACATCCAGACAGGGTATTAAACGTTTGTTCAACATATCTCCACCCGCAATTCCATTTTAGTCCTGTTAAGGCCGGGTTTCTCGTCTGCTGTTTGCCTCCGGAGTCCCGTACTGCCAGACCTGTCTTTCCGGATACAGTCCCTGCGGACAGACGTACAACATTAACAAAATAATTAATATAATACAGCCTTAATTTCCATGTATTTTCTTCAAGCAGCCCCAGCCATCCTCAGAAAATTGCTGTACAGGCGCAGCCCCATGTCTCCGCTTTTCTCGGGATGAAACTGGGTGGCAATCAGGTTTCCCCTGGCCAGAGCGCTGCAAAAGGATAGGCCGTATTCTGTCTCGGCTAAAACAAGCGATTTGTCATCCGGCGAGCCGTAGTAGCTGTGCACGAAATAAAAATCAGTCCCGTCCGCGACTCCTTCGAACAGCGGGTGCTGACGTTTCTGCCTGACCTGGTTCCAGCCCATGTGCGGTATCTTCTGGCCTGCCGGCAGCTTCCTGACCCATCCGGGAACGATATTCAAACACTCCTGACGTCCACCCTCGTCCGTCCCGCTGAAAAGGACCTGAAGACCTATGCAGATGCCGAAAAGGGGCCTGTTTTCATCTATCAGCCGGTGTATTGTCCGGATCAGGTCTACTTTTTTCAGTCCGGCCATAGTATCACCCGCGGCCCCGACACCCGGCAGGAATACCGCCTGCGCGGACATGATATCCCCGGCGCTGGAGGTCACGCTGGCTTCATGGCCCAGGTGATTGATGGCATTTACCACACTGCGTAGGTTCCCGGCCCCATAGTCAATTACTGCAATCATTTTGCTATCCTTAAATACGGATCAATTCGATCAGGTATTCCCGGCTGACTTGCACGTAAAGTGCTGCTCAGACTATCTGATTAATAGTCCCCCTGGCCTTAATAGTCAAGTTATAACCGGTTTAGCGGTAAACGACTACCGCTTACCATAAGTATACAACATATATTATCAGGCAGTCTACCAGCATATATATACGATAATAGCAGCACAACTTTTTAGGGAGATTCCAGTAATAGCGGCAATATAGTTCTTGTGTTTGCCGTTTAATGGCGTTAATGCCCGGTCATGCGGAGAAGCGTTAATGTCTCCTTTATGCTATTATCTTTAAGGAAGGAGATTGCTATCACGGACTATAACTGGTTCCGCCTGAAAAAGACTTCTGCCGACAGCCGCGCCCGGCTGGGAGAGCTGGTTACCCCGCACGGGGAGGTAAGCACTCCTGTTTTCATGCCTGTGGGCAGCCAGGCTACAGTTAAAACACTTACCCCGCGCGTACTGGCTGAAACAGGGCATGCCATGATACTGGCCAATACCTACCATCTCTATCTGAGACCGGGGATAGACATCGTGGAAAAACTGGGCGGGCTTCACCGCTTCATGGACTGGGATGGAGCGATACTGACCGACAGCGGGGGGTTCCAGATTTTCAGTCTATCAAGGTTACGCCGCATCAACGAAGAGGGGGTGAAATTCCGCTCCCATATCGACGGCAGCGAGCACTTCATCACCCCTGAGATGGATATCCGGTATCAGGAAGCCCTGGGGGCGGATGTGATTATGGCTCTGGATATCTGTCCCTCGTTTGAGGAAAAGAAGGAGTCTGTCCGGGAGGCCACCGACCGCACTCACCGCTGGGCGGAAAGATGTCTGAAGGCCCAACAGCGCCGGGACCAGGCCCTCTTCGCCATTGTACAGGGGGGATTCTCAGAGGAATTACGCCGCGAATCAGTTCGCAGCCTGACTTCAATGGACTTTCCCGGCTATGCCCTGGGGGGACTGAGTCTGGGAGAACCGAAGGAATTAACACGCAGCATGATCGATATCGCCATACCGCTTTTACCCGAGGCCAGGCCCCGCTACCTGATGGGTGTCGGTTCTCCGGAGGATATTCTCTTCGCAGTGGAGAAGGGAACCGACATGTTTGATAGCGTGCTTCCTACCAGAGTGGCCAGGAACGGCGGGCTTTTTACCTCCGCCGGCAGGGTAAATATCCGCAACTCAGCCTGGAAAGAATGCTCCGCCCCGGTTGATCCCGCCTGCGGTTGCTATACCTGCCGCCGTTTTTCCGCAGCTTACCTGCACCACCTTTTCCGGGCGGGCGAACTGCTGGCCTACACCCTGGCCACTATCCATAATTTAACCTTCATGCACGGCTTTATGGAGAGAGTCAGGAAGGCCATTGGGGCCGGGGACTTCAAGTCTTTTAAGGATGATTTCCTAACAGGATATCAAACTACAGAGGAGACAGTCCGGCTGGCACAGAAGCAGAAATGGCGGGAAAAGTGGGAAGGGGCTTAAAGCTTCCAGGCGCCTAAAGTTTCCAGGCGCCTACCGCTGCCAGAACAATAAACGCGGCTATCGCGATACCCGCTCCGATCCAGCCCATCAGCGTCAGCACGGTCACAATAACCGCCGCAGCCAGGACTCCGCCGGTGATCGCCAGGAAAGACGGCCAGAACCTTAGTCCCAGAATATAGGCGATCAGCGATCCCGTCCAGGCCCCGGTTAGAGGTAATGGAATAGCTACGAAAATAACCAGCCCGGCCATCT
Source organism: Dehalococcoidales bacterium (assembly GCA_016926695.1). The sequence goes on from JAFGOB010000031.1 coordinate 54,556, forward strand.
TGTACTTTTCTACTATTACCGTCCGCCTTGCGGTCCGTCTCATTAGCCAGTCGATAAATTTAGCCCCCGCAGGGGTTTTCTTTAGCAGCTTTGATACGGCGTCGAAGAAAAGCAGGAGAAAGGGAACGGGTATGAGATTGCCGATGATGCTCAGATAGAAGACCTGGTACCAGGGCAGATGAAAGATATTCAGGGAAACCGGGATCGCCAGGCGCAGCTCCGCTACCGGTAGCATGGCCAGGATAACAGTGATAAGCTCTTTAGAAAACGATGCGTTAATTAGCTCGTCAAGCACCAGAATAACCTCACTACATCCTGAATGATAAAGAGTTCTAATAGGGTCCTTCAGGAAGACCGGACGCAGGATCCGCCTTCAAGGTCTTTTCCAGGTCTGTAAACGGCACTGTCTGCTGCTGAGAATTGATCATATCCCTGACCTGTGCATTTCCAGCTTTGACTTCCTCTTCTCCAATTACGATGGAATAGCGTACATGCAGGCTGTTGGCCTGCCTCAACTGGGCCTTGAGGCTTTTGCTGCCCAGGGTTTGAATCACTCCGATGCCCTTTTTTCGCAGGTCACCCGCTACCTTAAGGGCGGTTTGACGTGCGGCTTCCCCCAGAAAAGCCACAAAGACCTCCGGTTCGGGAATAACGGGTACCGCGGTGTTTTGACGTTTCAGATTTAGGATTATCCTCTCCAGGCCGGCGGCAAAGCCAATAGCCGGGGTGGGCTTACCCCCCAGCTCTTCTATCAGTCCGTCATACCGCCCGCCGGCTCCAATCGTACTCTGAGCGCCTTCCAGCTCCGGTTGAATCTCGAATACCGTGCGGGAATAGTAGTCCAGACCCCTCACCAGGCAGTGATCGATTTCGAAAGGCAAGCTCAAGACAGACAGATATTGTTTCAAGTGTTCGAAATGGACAGCACACTCCTCACACACTTGCTCATAGCTCCTGGGGGCGTTGACGGCAAGTTGATGGCAGGACGGGTTCTTGCAGTCCAGCAGACGCAGGGGATTCCTGTCCAGGCGGCTGCGGCAATCATCGCAGATCTCCCCGGTACGGGAGGAGTAAAAGTCCTTCAATCTTTCCAGATAAAGCGGACGGCAGTTTTTGCATCCGATGCTGTTTATCACCAGGTGCAGTTGTCCCATGCCCAGCGACAGGAAAAACTGCCAGGCCATATCGATAACCTCGGCATCCAGTGAAGGGTCGATTTCACCGATGGCCTCACACCCGAACTGGTGAAACTGGCGGTACCTGCCCGCCTGTGGCCTTTCATAGCGGAAACTGGGACCGCTGTAATAAAGCTTGACCGGCTGGGGCAGGTTTTGCATGCCGTGCTCCACGTAGGCGCGGCATACCGAGGCGGTGCCTTCAGGCCTGAGCGTCAGCTTGCTGCCGCCGCGGTCCTCGAAGGTATACATCTCCTTCTGAACAATGTCGGTCTCCTCTCCTACTCCCCGGACAAAAAGCCCGGCATCTTCAAAAAGGGGCGTGTCGATCCTGCGATATCCGTAAATACGGCCTATTGCAGCTATTTTTTGATCGAGGAAACGCCAGTAGGCCTGTTCATCCGGCAGAATATCCGTGGTTCCGCGCGGCGATTGATACAAATTTATCTCCTGAAGCTATCTTATAAAAAAAAGAATACAGGAGAAAGGATCATTTGTAAAGTTAATCTGAACTTATCAGGCCATTTTACGTAAATTAAGATATTACGATATACTATATATTACATGGAGAATATTCTGACCATAGAAAGATTGCTGGAGAAGGCCGGGCGCTACCTGCCGGTGGACAAGATATCATTTGTACGGGAAGCCTACAATTTCTCAGCCAGGGCCCACGAAGGGCAGTTGCGTCTTTCCGGGCAGTCTTACATAGAACATCCCCTTCAGGTGGCCATGACCCTGGCTGACCTTCAGTTGGACGCTGATTCCCTGGCTGCGGCCCTGCTGCATGATGTCCTGGAGGATTGCAGTATTCCCATTATTGATATCGAGACCCGCTTCGGCTCAGGGGTCGCCAAGCTGGTTGACGGCGTTACACGTCTGGGGAAAATATCCTGGGCGGCAGAGGAAATCACCCGGCGGGAATCACAGGCTAAAAACCTGCGCAAAATGCTGGTAGCCATGGCCGAAGACATCCGCGTGGTCTTTATCAAACTGGCTGACCGCCTTCATAATATGCTTACCTTGCAGTATCTGCCGCCTCAAAAGCAGCGGCGCATCGCCCAGGAGACCATGGAAATTTACGCGCCCCTGGCCCACCGCCTGGGCATCTGGGAGGTCAAATGGCAGTTGGAAGACAAAGCCCTGCTCTATTTAAAGCCGGGGACATACAAGGAAATAGCCAAGATGATCTCGGACAGGCGCGTACACCGGGAGAACTTTATCACTAGGGCTATACAGATATTGAAGGAAGAATTTGGTAAAGCCGGTTTAACGGCTGATATTTCCGGACGCCCCAAACATATCTTCAGTATTTATCAGAAAATGCAGAAATATGAGGCCATCGGCAAGCAGTTCGATGATATCCACGATCTTCTGGCCCTGCGTATTATGGTGTCCTCCGTTTCGGATTGCTACAATGCCCTGGGCATTATTCACAGCCTGTGGCATCCCATGCCCGATGAGTTCGATGATTATATCGCTAATCCCAAGCCCAATGGTTATCAGTCTTTGCATACCACGGTCATGTGCAGAGGCGTAAGCCCGAGCACCACGCCCCTTGAAATCCAGATACGTACCTACGAGATGCATAGCGTGGCAGAGTATGGTATTGCGGCTCACTGGAGATATAAGGAAGGGGAAAAGGGAGATATCCGCTTTGAGGAACGTATCACCTGGCTAAGGCAGTTGATAGACTGGCATCGTGAGTTCAGCGGGGCCGAGGAATTCTTGGAGTCCGTTAAAACCGATATCTTTAACGACCAGGTCTTCGTTTATACCCCCAAGGGTGAGATTAAAGACCTCCCCAGCGGGTCCACACCGCTGGATTTCGCCTACCGTGTCCATACCGAACTCGGCCATCACTGCGTAGGCGCCAAGGTAAACGGCAAGCTTGTGGCACTCAATCACCGCCTGAAAAACGGTGACGTCGTTGAAATCATGAGTATCAAGGGCGGGAAAGGTCCCAGCCAGGACTGGTTGAGGCCTAATCTGGGTTATGTCAACACCTCCAGCGCCAGAGAAAAGATCCGTCAGTGGTTTAAAAAGCAGAAGAAGCAGGAAAACATCGAACGCGGGCGTGATTTGCTGGATAAAGAACTCAAGCGCCTGGGTATCAAGATCGCTGAGAAGGATGATCTGGCCCGGCTTTTCAAGTATGAAGACCGGGAAGATTTCCTGGCGGCAATCGGCTACGGAGGGATAAGCGCACACGCCGTGGTCATGAAACTGGTAGCCCAGACTGAACCTGCCAAAGTAGTTGCTCCCTCACCCGTCAGGACGACCAGCACCGTGATCAAAGTCCTGGGAGTGGGAGACATGTTGACGCGTTTGGGTGAATGCTGTCATCCCATGGCCGGTGATGCTATTATTGGCTACATCACCCGCAGCCGCGGCGTCACCGTTCACAAGCAGAGCTGTCCCAACGTTATTCATGAGAAAGAACGTGAAAGGCTGGTTGAAGTCGAGTGGGGCCAGCCGGAGGCCGTTTATCCGGCCAAGATACAGGTCGAGGCCTGGGACAGGGTAGGGCTGATACGCGATATTACCGCGGTTGTGGCGGAAGAAAAGGTCAATATATCCTCGGTCAGCTTTACTAACAAGGACGACCATACTACCTCCACGCTGCTGGCGATAGATATCAAGGGACTGGCACAGCTTTCAATTATCATGGAAAAAATAGAAAGCCTGAGGGGCGTGATCAGCGTAAACCGGGTTGGCGAGGAAACGGTATTGAAATCAGGCTTTCCCGTCAGTCCGCAATCTTGATTTGATAAAATTGGAAAAAAACGATAGGATTACAGAAGTATACTTTCAGGAGGTCAATTTGCCAACTACTAAAACAGCAGAAAAGGAAATGCGGGTAGCCGCCCGGCGACAGGCCCGCAATAAATCAATCCGCAGCCTGACTAAAACCAAAGTAAAAACAGCAGAGGAAATGATTTCATCAGGCAATCTGGATGCAGCCAAAGCCAAATTGAAAATCGCCGTCAGCACTCTTGATAAAGAGGCGGCAAGAGGCGCAGTCCATAGCAACAATGCCGCCAGGCGTAAATCCAGGTTAGTGAAGAAATTCAATAAAATGGTCGCCTCATCCAGTACCGAAAACAAATAGCACCCTGTTCACCGGCAGTCACAGATACTTTATTAAATTTCCTATTTCGACATCCCGGGTATTGACAAATGCTCCCGGTATGTTGTAGGCTTTTATATTAGAACATTAGTTCTTGAGATAAATGAACTGGAAAAAGAGTACCGAATGAGGACACTTTCGTCCAGGCAGCAGAGAATACTGGGCTTTATCCGGCGCTTTATGGAGGATAAGGCCTACCCGCCCACGATACGCGATATTGTCAGTGGGTGCGGCATCAGTTCTACCTCGGTAGCGGACTATAATCTGGAAATACTGGAAAAAGAAGGTTATATCCGGCGGCACAGAGAGGTCTCAAGAGGTTTAGAGCTGCTGGAAGGCGCCTCTGTAAGAAGCGCTAAAATAACAGTACCGGTTATCGGCCAGATAGCCGCAGGAGAACCCATACCCGTTCCGGCGGCGGATAGCTGGAGCACAACCGCCTCCGCCGATACCATAGAGGTCCCCAGGGACCTGGTGCGGGACAGAGAGGATATTTATGCCCTTAAGGTCAAGGGCTTTTCCATGATCGACGCCCTGATTAATGACGGCGATATGGTGATAATGCAGCATGCCAGCACTGTTGAGAACGGCGCCATGGCGGCTGTTTGGCTGAAGAATGAAAAAACCGCGACACTGAAAAAGGTCTTTGTTTCCGCAGACCGCGTCCGCCTTCAGCCCGCAAACAGCCAGATGCAGCCGATTTATACCCGGCCGGACAATGTGGAAATCCAGGGCAGGGTTGTTGCCGTAATCCGTCAATTAACATAACGCCTGGATTTGATTTTTCCCCGCAAAGAGCTTAAATTAATAGCAGTCGTATACACCACTTATTAACCGGAAGGTAATTCATGTTCTTAAATCAGTTTCAAAATGTCGGGCATTTACTTTTTGTTCGCGGTCTGGTCTCTTCACAGAGCGGCAATCTTAGCATCCGCATGGGAGACCGTCTGATTATTACCCGCAGGGGAAGCAATCTTGGGGCTCTACAGGAAAAAGACCTGGTTGAGACCGGTATCAACAAAAACGACCGGTCCACGCCCATGGCCTCGGTAGAACTGCCGGTTCACCGGGCAATATACCAGCAAACACAGGCCAGGGCCATTGTTCACGCTCATCCGACTCATACGGTAGCCCTCTCCATGGGACTCAAGGAGATCTCTTCTTCTCACCTGGAGAATTTCTACGCCCTCGGAAAAGTCCCGGTCATCGGCTGGGATTGTGAGGTCAAGCCCGGCGGTCTGGCGGACCTTATCGCGGAAGGCCTGAAGGAACAGCGCATAGTGGTGGTCTACGGGCACGGCAGTTTTGCAGTCGGTCAATTGCTGGACGAAGCTTACAACACTACCACGGGACTTGAGGAAGCCTGTGAAATCCTCTGCCTGATGAAATCCATGCAGATTAAGACCTAATCTGCGGTTGACTCCTCCAAATCAGTGTCCTGAAAACACACCTTGTTAAACCGTGGAAAAGTTGAGATAAAAAATCTCAGGTCTTGCCACTTACATTTTCTTCCGGGTATGAGAGCTACTTAAAATGGAAAGGAGATTTTGGTCTTTTTTATTCCCATTTGGCAGGATTGAACATGATATATTCTCCGATCTGATAATATTCCTTTTCGCTCTGGATAATATATTCGTAATATCTTCGTTGCCAGATATGTACCCCTGGGATATACCTGAGTTGATTGATTCTGCGTGAAGAACAGGTTTTAAAGGCACGCACTATTTCGGACAGAGTAAACGGTCTGGTAGTGTGCCGGTGCCTGAACAAGTTCAGGACGAACCGGCCAGCCCGGACTTCAGTATGTTAATGATGCCATGGACATGATTGGGCATCACGAAAAATACATAGCCAGACAATCGAAGAGATTTACGACGAGGATAAATATCTTCGAGTGATTTATCATCCAAAGAAGGAAGTATAAATAAGGTCACGACTCAAATTTAAATGCTTCAGGCGGGCGGGTTTCGAAATAAGGTGGGTAAAACCCGCCCCAGGAAGATTCATCAATTATCCGTAAAACATCAATGTACGTCTTCAGAAAACAGCCCATTTGAAAAAGACCGGGAAGTATCCGGAATGGTGGTTCAAAGCAATCCTGATTATTCACTGTAGTGTCTCTTAAACAGCTTTACAGTAGTTTAAAGCTAAAAGCGCGTTGAATACTGTACACTTTGTTGACTGGCACTACACTACTGGGTATAATGGCCTTATTCCAGATATTGAAAGGATATAAAGATATGGCGCAGTATGCGTATTTTAAGAAACAATTCATGCCTCTGAAGGATGCCAGTCTGGGACTAATGACCAATTTCATGCATTACGGCACCGCTGTTTTCGAGGGCATCCGGGGAAACTGGAATGAGGACAGGCAGCAGATCTACCTCTTCCGTTTAAAAGAGCATTACGAACGCCTGCTCAACGGCTGTAAAGTGCTCAAAATCGATGTACCTTATTCAATAGACGAACTTTGCCGTCTGACCGTCGAGCTTGTAGCCCGCAGCGGACTGAAAGAAAATGTTTATATCCGTCCGCTGGCCTACAAAAGCCAGGAAGCCATGGGAGTACGGCTGCATGATCTGGAAGCCGACTTTTTTATCTTTGTTATGCCCTGGGGCCGCTATATTGATTCCGATAAGTGTCGCGTCGGGGTCTCTTCCTGGAGACGGCCCGGCAGCAATTTTTCCGCCCCGCAGGCCAAGATCGCCGGTCAGTATATTAACAGCGCCTTTGCTAAAACCGAGGCCCACGAAAACGGATATGATGAAGCGATACTGTTGAATGAATTCGGCCGGGTCGCGGAGGGCAGCGGAGAAAATATCTTTCTGATCGCGGACGGACAACTGCTGACGCCATCGGTTTATGAGAGCATTTTAACTGGTATAACCCGCAATACGGTGATAGAGCTGGCATACAAGGAGCTGGACATCAGAACCGTTGAGCGGCCTATCGAACGCTCGGAGCTGTATACCGCCCAGGAGGCTTTTTTCACGGGCACAGCCGCCCACATCGCTCCTATTGCGGAAATCGATCACCGTCCTGTGGGCAATGGGGAAATCGGACCGGTTACCCGCAGGCTCCAGGAGCTATATTATTCGGTGATAGAGGGTAAAAACCCGCGCTACTTCAACTGGTGCACACCTGTTTATTAGGCCGATAAATGAATATTCTATACGGCATTCTGGCCGCGGTATTCCTGGTTTTTGTTATCTTCCAGGGTAAGTCTATTCTTCCCCGGGTGATCAATTTCATTCGTGCGGGCAAGCGAAATTTTTACTTCGAAGATGGCCTCAGCCGGCCTGAAGACGAAAGACGTAGCGAGCAGATCCAGCCTGTTATAGAGAAGATGGAAGCCCTTGACTTCGAATCGCTGGGTGTGATGCTTGAAAAACAGCCCCTCTGGGCCCCGGTGACGCGGGAAATCGCCCTGGCTTCTTCGCGGGATAAAATTTTCGTCTCAATCGGTTTCAGGCATACCCAGCCTTCTTACTTTTTCTATACTCCCTTTACCGGCAGCCAGATCGTTATCACCGCCTATAATGCCTTCAGGTATACCCGCAAGGAGGGTTTTGCTATCGCCATCGTTACATCAGGCGAACCGGCGGAGATGCTCGAAGAGCACAAAAAGCTGGTGAGTGAATTTGTTGAAAAAGGTTACACACCCTTCCGCGACTACAACCGTGAAACGCTGATCGAGGCTACCAACCAGTATTACGCTTCGCCGTATACCCGCCAGCAGATGCGTGCGGCTGCCATGATCAGCCTGATTTTCTGGTTCATCTGCATCCTGGTAGTGGTCCTTTTCGCCAGGGGCGCTATAGAATAGCGTTATCTCGAAAACATATGTTAACGGGGGCGGATTTACACTATCCGCCCCCTGACGTTAGACCATACAGACAGCCAGACTAACCGGCTTTGCGCCTCCCGGCGAGCGTTATAAGCGCGAAGGCGGCCAGGACCGCCAGCAGGGTCAAGCCGGCCAGCGGGGCCAGGACATTGCCTTTATCCAGCGGCTCCAGTTCACCGCCGACGTTGGGTGCGCTGCCCAGCGCGGTATCCTGGCTGGCGGTGTTGTTTACTGTATCGGGGTCATCCTGGCCGCAGGCGACAGTGACCTGGTTGCTGATGGTTTCCGGAGCCAGAATGGGAGAATGCACCGAAACCACGATGATCAAATCGGTAACGGCATCGGATGCCAGGTCGAAACCGTCCCAGGTCACGGTGCCTGCGGATTGGGAGACGTTTCCCGAGGCGGATGCAGCGGACCTGTAGGTCACTCCGTCCGGCAGGTTATCGGTCACCTCTACTCCCGTGGCATCCGAAGGGCCGTGGTTGGTTACCGTGATAGTGTAAGTCAGTAAGCCTCCTGCGACTGCGGGATCGTGATCGTCCGTCTTGGTGATTTCCAGGTCTGCCGAGGTGTCAACCCTTGTTTCCGCTGTGGAGGAGTTATTGTCCGGATCAGGGTCTTCTCTACTGTAAGATATAGATGCAGTATTGGTGATAAGGGTGTCTTTGGCGGTGGCGGAATCGACGGTGCCCCGGATCATTATTTCAACATCACTTCCGGAATCCAGCGCGCCCAGGCTGAAGGGGCTTGACCAGTCTGCCCAGTTATTTCCGCCGTCTGTGGAATACTGAGCGTCTTCCACCTGGAGGGGCAGGTCATCGGTCAGGGTTATATCCCCGGCATCCGCAGGTCCGTTGTTGGTAATGGTGATGGTGTAAGTAAGGTCTTGACCGGCTATTACGGGATCGGGGCTGTCGATTTTGGTGATTTCCAGGTCGGCCTGTGGAGGAAGGAACTCATCGACACCCATGTCGGCCCTGGCCGTAGAATCCAGGTTGCCGTCGATGATGCGCGCGTCATCCTCAAAATCGCAGGAAGGGATATAAGGGGCCGTATTGGTACCGGTGTCGATGCAGGGTGAGCCGTACTGGAGGTGGAAATCGCCGTTTGAGGGGTCGACAAACAGGGGGTCCTCGTTTTTATTTCCTGTACCGGCATGACCTCCCTGAATATCGCTGTAGTTTACCGTGCAGTCAGCGGTTATTTCGCCGGCGCTGTCTCCCCATAGTATACAGTTGGTAACGATTGGTAATTCGTCCTGGTTGTATATCCCGCCGCCGTAACTTGCCGAGTTGCCATAGAAAGTGCAATTGGTCACCGTTGTATAGGAAGAAAAATTGCTCATCCCGCCGCCGTAACTTGCCGAGTTGCCATAGAAGACGCAGTTAATAACTGCAGGCCAGGAGTCTGTGGTGTGCATCCCTCCACCCATCATTGCCGAGTTGCCATAGAAAGTGCAGTTGGTCAATACCGGCGAGGAATAGTTATTGCACATCCCTCCACCCATACCGGCGAACGTCGTTGCCGAGTTGCCTGTGAAAGTGCAGTCGGTCAATGCCGGCGAAGATCCGTTGTTAAACATCCCGCCGCCAGAAAATGCCGAGTTGCCTGTGAAAGTGCAGCCGGTCAACGCCGGCGAGGATGCAAAGTTGTACATACCTCCGCCGCAATAAGATGCCGAGTTGCCTGTGAAAGTGCAGTTGGTCAACACCGGCGAGGACTCATCATTGTACATCCCGCCTCCATCGAAGGACGATCCATTGATGAAGTTGAGTCCCTCAATGACAGCAGCAGTGGTCAGACCAGAGGTATATATAACCTGGCTGTAATTATTCCCGCTTATAGTCATGTCCGGAGAGCCGTCGTCATCCAGGTCCCCGTCCAGCGTAATATCCCTGGTTAGAGAAAAGGGAGCATCGGCGTAGCCTATGGTGATAGTCCCTCCGTACAGGCTCATAGCAAAGGTGACGGTATCACCGGCATCAGCCCAAGCCAGGGCCTCGCGCAGAGAAAGACCGGATCCGTCAGATTGATCATCAGCCAGACTGGCTGCTATGGTGTTGTCAACTCAGCCATCGGAAACGGTGGTAACGGTCAGCGTTTGGGCCGCGGAGACCGGCCGGCCACCGGCGCTGAGAAAAACAAGGCCCAAAAGAATAATCGCGGCAAGAAAGAAAACAAGCAAGGGCTGTTCTGAAGGAAGCGGGAAATACTTACGTTTCACTGTACTATTCCTCCGTTTATTTGATGCTTTTCGAAAATGGTTGATTGCCAAAGATATAAGATGCGGAAACATTATACATAAGATGTTAGAGAATTACAATACTAAGTATTTATCACACCCAGACGGGCCAGTTCTTCCATTTCGGCGGCTGGTAGTCCCAGCCCGTTATGCAGTAATTCCCCGGTATACTCTCCCGCGGCGGGTATGCTGGGACTGATACGCAGGGGTGAACGCGACATGATGAATGGGGCTCCGGGATGCTTGTACTGCCGTCCCGTGTCCTCGTCCCTGGCCCGGATAAAAAATCCCCGGGCATTGAGCTGAGGATTTTCAAGGACATCGGCCATGGAAGCGATCCGCGCCCAGGGAAAATGCATCAACTGGCCGGTTTCCACCAGTTCATCCGTATTGTGATTGAGTGTCCATTTTTCCAGCACTTCAATGATATGCGCGACGTTCCTGTGCCGCGTTTCTTCATCCTGCCAGTTCTCCTGCTTGAGGTCCTGCGCCATGCCCTCCGCGTCCAGCCATTCCACCAGGGTCTCCCACTGGTGCATCAGGGAAAGCAGTATGTAGCCGTCTTTGCAGGGAAAAATCCGGAAGGCGTTATTCCAGTAAAGGCTTCCAGTCCTTTCCGCCGCCACCCCCTGGTAGAGATAGCGCACCAGTTGGTGGTCCAGCGTGGCTGCCGTGCATTCGTGGACGGAAATATCTATATACTGTCCCCTCACTGTGTCATGCCGCTGCCGCAGCGCCAGCATAATGCCGCAGGCGGCGAAAAGACAGGCAGTATAGTAGGCCTGGGGCCCGAAAGGCTTGAGAGGAGGCCTGTCCCTGTCTCCGCAGACTAAGACCTGACCTCCCAGAGCAGCGGAAACCAGCGCCGATGATTTATAGTCACGGTACGGGCCTGTTTGCCCGAAGTGGGTGATAGAGGCCATTATTATGCGTGGACTGACGGACGATAGATTACGATAATCTATTCCCAGTTTTTCCAGGTATCCGGGGGCAAAGCCCTCTATTACTATGTCGGATATTCCGGCCAGCCGGCGAAACAGCTCCCGGCCTTCTTCCTTTTCGATGTCCAGAGAGATAGAGCGTTTACCCGCATTGACTGACGTCCTGTCCGTGCCTTGCCCCGGTTTTTCTATATGGACGACTTCGGCCCCCATTTCCGCCAGAAGCTTGCCGCAGAAGATCACCTTCTCATCCGCCAGCTCCAGCACGCGGCATCCGTCTAAAACCGTATCCGCCATATCGATTCCGCTTCCATCTTTTTATCCTGTCTGGGCACGGCTCGCCGTGCTGCTAATCATTACTATCCAGGACGGTAACCGGCCAGGATAGTTTCAATCGCCTCCAGAATTTCCTCTTTACCCGCGCTGCCCTGCCTGTATTTTTTCAATTCACTCACAATATACCCAACCAGTCCGGGCGCTGCTTTTTTCAGGGGAGGACAGTCGAAGAGATATATGTTCTTACAACCAGCCTTTTCCGCTGCGATAAGGCTTTCCAGGTAGATGTCGCCGATTTCCTTGACCAGCCGCGGATAGACCCGTGCAAACCTGTAGCAGAAATGCATACGGCACAGGAGCGGGCGAAATTCCTGCACCGGGCAGCAGGCCAGCTCAGGGATATAAAATTCACATGATACCAGCCGGCAGCAGCCTCCCCGGCAGATGGGGCAAAGCTGTTCCTGCCGGTTATAATTTTCCAGCTCGGCCAGGGCGGAAACGACCTCCGGACCGAACAAAAGGGACATCTCCGGTTCGCTGATCAAGGGCAAGCGTTCAAGGCTTTCATAGTTCTGCTGAAAGCACTCCACAGCTTTTTCTATGTCAAGGTGATAATCAGCTACTCCGGCACCTCCCGGAAGGCAATATCATCCTGTTAGCGAAAGTCCTTATTTCTGCTGTTTTTGAATCTTTGCCCAGTCATCCCGTAAAGTTATCGTCCGGTTAAATACCGGTTTTTGCGGGGTGGTATCGGAATCGACGCAGAAATAGCCCATTCTCTCGAACTGGTACCGGCTGCCTGGGGCAGCGCCGGCGAGAGAAGGTTCTAACCGGCAGGAGGTCAAAACTTCGAGCGAATCCCGGTTGACATTAGACATGAAATCAGCCCCTTCTTCCACATCGGAGGGGTCTTCTTTGGTGAACAGGTTTTCATATAACCGTGCTTCAGCCTCAATCGCGTGTGCGGCCGAGACCCAGTGTATTGTCGACTTGACCTTGCGGTGGTCGGGGGCATCGCCGCCGCGCGTAGCCTGGTCATAGGTACAACGCACCTCAGTCACCTCACCGGTTTTTGGGTCTTTTATTACATCTGTACAGGTAATCAGGTAGGCATACTTGAGCCTAATCTCACGGCCCGGAGCCAGGCGGAAGTACCTGGGCGGAGGCACTTCGCGGAAATCTTCCTGTTCGATATAGAGAACCCGGGAAAAGGGCACTTTTCGTTTTCCCGCGGCGGGATCCTCGGGATTGTTCACTGCATCAAACTCTTCCACCAGATCTTCAGGGTAGTTGTCAATCACCAGTCTCAGCGGACGCAGCACGCCCATCACCCGCGGAGAGCATTTATTCAGGTCTTCCCGGACGCAATGCTCCAGCAAGGCCAGATCAGCCGTGCTATTGGTCTTGGCCACTCCCAGCACCTTGCATACGTTGATGATAGACTCCGGGGAATACCCGCGCCGGCGTACCCCCGACAGGGTGGGTAAACGCGGGTCATCGAATCCGCGTACAATCCCTTCCTGTATCATACGTCCGAAAAAGCGCTTGCTCATGACGGTATAGGTAAAATTAAGCCTGGCGAACTCGATTTGCTGCGGGTGATAGATGCCGAGCGCGTCCAGGAACCAGTCGTATAGCGGACGGTGGTCTTCAAATTCCAGCGTACAGAGGGAATGTGTCACACCCTCGATGGAGTCCTCCAGTCCGTGGGCCCAGTCATACATGGGGTAGATACACCAATCATCACCCGTATGTGGATGCGTGGCATGAAGGATACGGTACATGACCGGATCACGCATGTTTATATTGGGGGAAGCCATATCGATCTTGGCCCGTAAAACCCGTAAGCCGTCCGGAAATTCCCCGGCCCGCATGCGTTTGAATAAATCGAGATTTTCCTCTACCGGCCGGTCCCGGTAAGGACTGGCTTTGCCGGGCTCAGTCAGGGTACCGCGGTACTCCCGGATCTGGTCCGCAGTCAAATCGTCAACGTAGGCTTTGCCGGCCTCAACAAGCTGTAAAGCGTATTGGTACATTTGCTCGAAGTAGCTTGAAGCGTAATATAAACGGTCTTCCCAGTCGAAACCCAGCCAGTGGATATCCCGGATAATGGCATCGATGTATTCCTGTTCTTCCTTGACCGGGTTGGTATCGTCAAAACGCAGGTTACACTTGCCCCCGAACTCTTCAGCAATACCGAAGTCAATCCAGATAGCCCTGGCGTGCCCTATGTGTAAATAGCCGTTAGGCTCCGGCGGAAAGCGAGTCTGAATCCGTCCGCCGTTTTTGTTATTCGCCAGGTCCTGGTGAATAATATCCCGTATAAAGTCGCCGGATGCGTTTGAGTTTGTCCCGTCCATATTGTCTTCCTTACTGTTTTCTTTTTCTATCTAGTGTAGCGTCTCAGACTTCTCTATACAATGAAATAAAGCTAAATTATTGGCAATCTTTCCGAAAGACACTACACTAGCCAGCATTGCTTGCCGGGAGTTTTGCCAGTGCAGCCTTGATTCTTTTCAGGCACCTTTCCCGGCCTAATACAGCCATGGTTTCAAAGAGCGGCGGGGCGGCGTCACGAGCGGTAGTAGCCACCCGCAGCGGATTAAAAAGCTGCCCCGTCTTTATCCCCAGATCGCCGGCGAGACGGCGGAGAGCATCTTCCAGTACTTCAGGGCTGAAGCTTTCCAGTGAGGATAGTTTTTCTTCTGCGCCTTTTAGAGCCATTAATGCGGTTTCCGGGGTCATCTTCTTACCTGCAAGCATTGAGGAATCATATTCCAGCTTATCCAGAAAGAAGAACTCAGCATAGGAGGCCGCATCTTTCAGAGTGACTATCCTCTCCCGTATAAGAGGAACGATTTGCCGTAGGTAGTTGATATCCAAAGGCCGTTTGACATCGGGCGGTAAATCCTTTTCCATTAAAGGGAATACCCTGCCTGTTAAATCGTCAACCGGCAGGCCTCGGATATAGACCCCGTTCATCCAGTCCAGCTTCTCCCTGTTGAAAATGGCCGCAGTGCGGCTGATGCGGTCCAGGGAAAACAGGTTTATCAGCTCTTCACGGGTAAAAAGCTCGCTCTTTTCGTCCAGGGACCAGCCCAGTAGTGTCAGGAAGTTTACCATTGTCTCCGGCAGGTAGCCGTTACCACGATAATCGGTCAGTGCCGTAGCCCCGTGTCTCTTGCTCAGCTTGCTGCGGTCCGGTCCCAGTATCATGGGCAGGTGTGCGAACTGGGGAGGATTATAACCCAGCGCCTGGTAGAGCATGATATGCCTGGGAGCACTGGAAAGCCATTCCTCCGCCCTCAGCACATGTGAGATTTCCATCAAATGGTCGTCGACAATATTGGCCAGGTGGTAGGTCGGATAGCCGTCCGATTTTAAAAGGACAAAATCGTCCATGAGGCTGTTCTCAAAGACCACTTCTCCCCGCAGCAGGTCCTGGAAACGGGTCTTTCCCTCTGTCGGCGTCTTGAAACGGACCACCGGTTTAATGCCCTCGGCGATCCTCTGCGCCCTCTCGCTGTCGCTCAGGTCCCGGCAATGACGGTCATAACCGATGGTAAGCTTCTGTTTCTGCTGCTCCAGCCGTATGGCCTCCAGGCGCTCTGTGGAGCAATAACAATAATAGGCAAAATCCTCCTTAACCAGCTTCTCGGCAGCCTCACTATATAAGTGAAGCCGCTGTGACTGGAAATAGGGGGCATGCTGGCCTCCGACTTCAGGACCTTCATCCCAGTCCATCCCCAGCCAGCGCAGGCTGTCCATGATGGCCTCAATAGCTCCGGGTACAGTGCGGGCTACATCGGTGTCCTCAATACGCAGGATGAATTTACCGTCCGTATGCCTGGCCCACAGCCAGTTGAAAAGGGCTGTGCGTATATTTCCCACATGGGGGAAACCAGTCGGACTGGGCGCGTATCGTACTCGTACCGGTTTTTCCATTGCTCTAAAATCCTTCAATCTCGCTATTAAGCTCTATCTTAATCACAGGATTAAGTATAATCTTATTATCTCACTTCTAATCTTTTCCGGCTATATTCTCCAGGGCTTCACTCAGGTCCGCAGGCAATTCTGACACGAATTCCTTCCATTCTCCGCTTGAGGGGAGCCTGAAACGCAATTTGCAGGCATGCAGGAACTGCCTGTTCAGGAAAGGCGACCTGGCGCCGTAGGTTGCGTCGCCTGCTACCGGAAAACCGATTGCCGCCAGGTGTACCCGGATCTGGTGTGTTCTGCCTGTCCTGGGCCTGACCTCCACCAGCGTGTAGTTCTGAATATACCGGAGCACTTTGTACTCGGTGCGGGCTTCCCTGCCCCGGCTGACCACGGCCATCCGCTTACGATCACGCGGATCGCGTCCGATATCGGCTTCGATTATCCCCTCTTCCGGGGTCAGACGTCCATGTACCAGGGCTATATAGACCTTGGTAATAGCATGTTTTTTAAATTGCTCCGCCAGGTTCATATGAGCAGCCGTATTCCTGGCTACCAGGATCAATCCGGAGGTGTCCTTGTCCAGCCGGTGGACTATGCCCGGGCGTTCGTTTTCCCCGCTGGCAACGTCTTTAAGGTGGGCCAGGAGGGCATTGACCAAAGTGTGGCTGCGATGCCCCGCTGCCGGATGAACGGTCAGGCCGGGGGGTTTATCCACTACCAGCAGGTCTTCATCCTCATAAAGTATCCGGACCGGGATGTCTTCCGGACTTAACGTACTAGGCGGGGGCGGGGGAACCGATACATCCACGCTGTCGCCCTCCCGCAGCTTCAGGGCGGGCCTGGCTGTTGCCCCGTTAACTTTAACGTTGGCATTGTCGATCAGCTTCCGGGCCTGGCTGCGGGAAAGCCCCGGGCATTTCGTGCTAACGTAAAGGTCCAGCCGGATACCGCCTTCTTCGACTTTTAATTGATATAAGTTCTCTATGGCTCAACCCTCCCGGAAAATGGAAATGACCTTATTTTTATTCACTCATCGGATTGGCGTGCTGCTAAAGCCGGGAGACACAAAGGCAAAAACGGAATTATATGGATCGCCGGATAAGCAAGAATATCAGCCCTGTTCCGGCGGGACGGTTTTGCTGTTTAAAAGCAGCAGCGAAAAAGCAAAAACTATCACCCCTACTACCGTACAGGAATCAGCGATATTGAAGATAGGCCAGGGCCCCACGTCTATAAAGTCTCTCACGAAGCCCAGACTGGCACGGTCTATCAGGTTCCCCACCGTGCCGCCGAAAATAACAGCCAGGGCAATTTTATTCAAGCTGGTTTCCAGGATGGGATAGCGACGCGAAAGATAAAAGTAATAGAACAGGAGCAGTAGAATGCCGAGGCTTGAAGCCACTATCAGGATATCGTTATTTCCATAAAAAATGCTGAAAGCTGCCCCTGTGTTCCGCGCATAAGTCAACCGGAAGAAGCCGGTTGCCGGCAGGGATTGCCCCGGTTCCAGAATGGACTGTATCCACCATTTACTCAGTTGGTCGGCGACGGCCAGCAGCAGCGCGATCCCGAAGAACAGGCTATGCCATTTATATTGAGGGAGTTTGTGTTTTAACATTTTTCATTTTCTGTCTGCAGGTCAAGCACAGGATAGCCTGAGGTAATGCTTCCATCCGCGCCGGGTCTATAGGTTCATTACACATGTCGCAATATCCGTATGTCCCGGCATCCAGTTTCTGCAAAGCCCGCTCCACCTCCACCAATAAACTGTTCAACCGGTTTTCCAGAGCTAATCTTTTCTCCAGCTCCATGGATTCCGTAGCTTCTTCCTCTCTTTTTCCAAACGGACTTCCTTCCCTCCGCTCATCCACCGTCCTGGAACTGTTGAGCTGGTTCAGTTCATCCTGAATTCGTTTTTTTTCAGCTTCCAATCTTGCCCGGATTTGATTGGGTTTTGTCGTAGCCACTTCTTGTACCTCCGCTCCCTGTAATGCTGACTATTTGGCCGGAAAATATGCTTGTTTGTTACAACCAGTCCTTCTACTTAAGGAATCGCCTTACCGGAATAAAGTTTGACAGCGTGTGTTAGTCCAGCAAAGTCCGCAACTGCCGGACAGTCTTAACGGCTTGCCCTTTCCAGTGATTATTGGCAAAAATAAAGACTTTTTCCGTGGAGCTATTGAGCTTCCTGATTTTTGGCATCCACTCCCTCAGTTCCTCGTCCCTGTAAGTATAATCATAACGTTCGTAAGCCTGTTCGTGTTCCCACCATTTCTCCCTGTTGCGGCCGTGAAAACGGATATACCCGATTTTACTGGTAGCTTCCGCTACAGGCGGGAGAAGGTTGGGAAGCTGAGGTTCGTCCACGCAGCAAAACCCCATGTCGTGCTGGCGAAGCCATTCAAAAACTTCGACTTTCAGCCAGCGGGCGTTGCGAAACTCGACCACCAGCGGAAGGCCTGCCAGGTTTTGCCTGATACCGGACAGATATTCCCGGTTGTGGCTGTTATAGTCAAAGTTGTAGGGAAACTGCGCCAGTATACAGCCCAGCTTTTGAGCCTCAATCAGCGGCTCCAGAGCGTGACAAAAAGCCTGACAGGCAGCGGCGCTGTCCTCGCGCTGGTGGGTCATTTCCTGATTGGCCTTGATCGTAAAAAGGAAACCGTTTCCGGTCTTTGACATCATAGCCCGCATGGTCGCCGCGCTGGGAATGGCATAGTAGGTCGAGTTAATCTCGCAGGCATTGAATTCACGGGAATAAAAGGACAGCCACTCCCGCTGGGGCAGGTCTGGAGGATAATATTCCCCTACCCAGTCCTTGTAGCTGAAGCCTGACGTTCCCATATATATCATTGCCGTAAATTTAACACTATTTTTCTGATTTATCAACTACCTTCATCTTTGATTGTCCGTTGTTCCCTTATCATAGTACAATTCGCTGGAGAATGTATATCTTCAGCCGAACAGCCGGGCAGCGGTACGCCAAAAACCAATTCTCCCCCGGAAAACAGGGGAGAATTTGATACAGTTTCATCTATAGCATATAATGCACTAAACTGCAAGCCGTTTTAGAGGGTTTTATGGGCTTACGCTTGACAACTCTGAGTGAAAACACCGCCGGACAGGGTCAACTACTGGCTGAATGGGGGCTGGGACTGCTTATAGAGAGCAGTGATGCGACCGTCTTACTGGATACCGGCGCCGGTGACTCTCTGGTACATAATGCCGATGTACTGGGGATAGACCTGCGCAGGATAGATAAAATAGTCCTTAGCCATGGTCACTCCGACCATACCGGCGGGCTGCGTTCCCTCCTCACACGCATGAGAAAAGAGGTGGAAATCATTGCGCATCCGGATGCCCTGGAGGGCAAATACAGCCGTCGTGAGGGCCAGCCGGAAAGGTATATCGGCCTGCCCTGGCGGCGTGAAGAGCTGGAAAGCCTGGGGGCCAGGTTTATATTCAGCCGGGAACCCGTCAGGCTGGGCGGGAAAATCCTTACTACGGGAGAGGTCCCCATGCACACGGATTTTGAGCAGACGGATTCCAGCCTGTTCGTAAAGGGACCTGAAGGATGGACACCGGATACGCTGGCGGACGACCAGGCGCTGGTTATTGAGACGGGCGGGGGACTGGTAGTTGCCCTGGGCTGCGCCCACAGGGGAATGATCAATACCCTTCACCATGCCCGCAGCATCAGCGGCGGAGCGAAAATTCGCCTGGTGCTGGGAGGATGTCATCTGCTGGGGGCCAGTGACGAACGGATCTGGTATACCATTTCCAGCCTGAATGAGATGGGGGTAAAAAAGCTGGCTGTTTCTCACTGCACGGGTATGCATGCTACCATGCTGCTTGCTCGCACCTACGGGGATGACTTTATCTTCAACCACGCCGGAAGTATAATTGACCTGGAGTAAGGAACAGCCGATGAATCTTGCCGTCCAACTGGCGCCAAAAAATGAACGGGGACTATTACTGTCAAACCCGGTAATGACCGCCTCCGGGACCTTTGGCTACGGTACGGAGTACGAGCACCTTTTCGATATCCGGGAACTGGGAGCAATTGTCTGTAAAGGTACGACGCCGGAGCCCCGCCCGGGTAACCCTCTGCCCCGCATTGCCGAAACGCCCTGCGGGATCTTGAATGCCATCGGGCTGCAAAACATCGGTCTTGATGCCCTGATAAAGGAAAAAGCACCCGTCTGGGCCGGGTGGAAGGTGCCGGTGGTCGTCAATATCGCCGGTAGCAGTATCGATGATTATGCCCGCATGGCTGCCGGTCTGGAGGGCGTTAAAGGCGTCAGCGGGCTTGAAATAAACATCAGTTGTCCCAACGTACGGGCAGGCTGTGCTGAATTCGGCTCCCATCCTGAGTCCGCTGCCCTTGTAACGGCGGCGGTGAGGGCTGCCACCTCTCTGCCGGTCTGGGTCAAGCTTACTCCCAATACGGCGGATATTGCCGCTGTCGCCCTGGCCGTGGAGCAGGCAGGCGCCGATGCCATTGTCCTGATTAATACCCTCAAGGGAATGGCAATTGACATCAAGAACAGAAGGCCTGTACTGGGTAATATTACAGGGGGTCTCTCCGGGCCCGCCGTCAGGCCTGTCGCCCTGCGCATGGTCTACGAGGTCGCCGCAGCGGTCAGTACCATCCCCCTGATCGGTTCGGGAGGGATCATGACCGCAGAAGACGCGCTGGAATTTTTCATGGCCGGCGCCAGTGCCGTCCAAGTCGGTACTGCCAACCTGATAAACGGGCGCGCCCCTCTGGAAGTCCTTCAGGGAATTGAAATGTATCTCCGGCGAGAGGGCTTCGACGATATCCGGGAGATCACAGGAATCGCCCGTAAATAGAAAAGGCCGGGTAGCCCCGGCCTTTTCAGGTTTATTTCCTGCTATAGTCTATTTGTTTTTGACAAAGCAGTCCCGGCAATAAACAGGTTTATCGCCGCGAGGCTGGAACGGGACTTCCGTTTCCTTGCCGCATTGAGCGCAGACAGCAGGATACATCTGGCGAGGGCCGCGGTTCATGCTGCCGCCGAAACGCTCAGATCTCCTGTTCTGACGGCAAGCGGGACAGCGCTTGGGTTCATTGGTGTATCCCTTGGACGCAAAAAATTCCTGCTCCTCTGCCGTAAATGCAAATGTTTTTCCGCAATCGGAACACTGGAGACTTTTCTCCTGGAATGCCATGTGGATGACCTCCTTACTTAATTTCCGGGTTCGTGCTGGGGTCATCCAATGCTCGGGGAATCGCATAAATTATGACCAAGTATCGATAACCTTGACAAACCTCTTCCCAATCATAGCTTATACGAATGATATTTGCAACATGTTTTTTACGGATAATTTCTATCCTTTTTCCTTTCCCAACTTTCCTTATTAGTTCATTAGATAAAGCCTTAACAAGGTCATGAGTCATATTCAAGGGTTCAGGGCAGGGCGTACACGGAGGTCCGCCACTACAGGTTTGGTCATTTAACAGAAGCGCAGGCTAAAACAGAAGAGGTCGTGGTCAAATCCTGCTTCAGGGGATGGTACTGCTCATAGCCAAAGCGGCTGCTGTTTTCTGGCAAATACAAATATCGTATTGTATAATAATTCAAATAAAAAGTGCGACCTCATTCCTTACAGGGTATGAAACCGCTTTTTCCAGCGATAATGAGTTTTTAACAGGAGGAAACGAATGAAAATCAAAGCTGCCGTTCTCCGGGAATACTTTGCCCCCTTGTCGATCGAGGAGCTGGAAATGGCCGAGCCGAAAGCGCATGAAGTGCAGGTGAAACACCTGGCAACCGGATTTTGTCATTCCGATCTCCATCATATATTAAAGGAAATCCCGCTGCCGCTGCCGGTAGTCATCGGACATGAGTCCTGTTCACGGGTAGAAAAGGTAGGCCCTGAAGTCACCGGGATAAAACCTGGTGATATTGTCATCGGCTGCTGGCTGGTTCCCTGCGGGAAATGCTTCCAATGTTTGAGAGGCCGTCCCAACATCTGTGAAGGAAACATGCCCTATTTCGGTTCAGGCAATTTGCTGGACGGGACATCGCGTTTTACCGACAAAGAAGGAAAAAGAGTGGGTTTGGGCAGCTTCGTGGCTGGCTTTGCCACTCATTCAATCCTTCCGGAAAGCGGCGCCATTAAGGTTCCCAAACATATTAATCTGCCTCCCGAGCAGTTATGTCAGCTAGGTTGTTCTGTGGTGACCGGATGGGGGACTGTGGTCAAGATTGCCAATGCACATGAAGGTACTTCGATCGGCATCTGGGGATGCGGCGCAATCGGTTTGAATGCTATCAGGTTTGCCGCTCTGCGGCGCTGCCGGCCGATTGTGGCTATCGACCTGGAAGAATCCAAACGGGAAATCGCCGTGGAATTCGGTGCGACGCATTTTATTAATTCAAGCAAAGCGGACCCTGTTCCGGTCATCAAGGAACTGACCGGAGGTTTCGGATTGGAGTATGCTATAGAAGCTATCGGCGATCCCGGGGCGCAGGTTCAGGCGTGGTGGTCACTTCGGATGGGGGCTACTTTGATCACGCCGGGAATTACACCGGCGGATTCCACTACCAGAATTCCGTTGACCTACGGAGCGCTTCAGGCCAAATCGATCAAAGGCACCCTCTACGGCGAGGCCCGACCCTCCGAGGATCTTCCGAACCTGATGGAGTTGATGGCCGATGGTACCCTGAAGACCGGCAAGCTGGTCACTCGTACGATCAAACTGGAAGAAATTGAGGAAGCCCGTAAAGCAATGGTTGCCCGGGAAATAATAGGACGGTGGGTAATCAAATACGATTAGGGATTACCACAGAAAGACGCGATAGTACAAGATTTAACAGGTACAGGTGAGAAACAGCAGATGATAGATAATGGTTCCGGCAGGCCCCGGCTGGTGGCGGTAAACAGGCGCAATCCTCTCTGCGTGAAGATGTTCTTCACCCTTGGTGGCGGTGTCGCCAGGGCGGATATTGCTCTCAATGAGTATCATCAACGGGCTGATGGTTATATCCATCAGGGAGTTCTGGCCTGCCTGATGGACCAGGGAATGGGCTGGATCTCACGGCACGGCGCCGGAGTCAACAGCATTACCGCCCGGATGGATATTGAATATCACAGTCCCGCCCGGATAGACAGCCCGCTGGTAATTACCGTACGCGTCGCCAGGACCAACAGAAGGCTGCTCGAGGTGGAGGCCGTGATCGAAAGCAGGGACGGCACGCTGGTAGCGAAAGGTACCTGTCTGCAATTTATTATGGGAGAGAGCGATAAACAGCCTCTGTCACCGGAGTAGGAATGCCAAGCCGCTGGCCCTCCTGGAGAATTGTTTCGCCGTAGAGGTCTCCTTCATTCAGTTCGCGCCCGGCCTCTATGTCCCGCTGGTAAGAAGTCCGGGCTTCGAAGGGAAACGTCCCCGCCTTATCCAGAGATTGGCTGATGATATCCGCAGGCAGGTGTATTGATTTCCCGTTGGCGATGGCCAGAATTTCACGCATGATCGCTTCCACCCGGTCTTTCAATCCGGTGTCAGACATGATTTCGCCCAGGCTCTTCCCGGCTGCGGCCGATAGCAGCCCAAAGGCGGCGATAAAGATATATTTCTCCCAGATCGCCGGGTACGGATCGTCCCGCCATTCCAGATCAAGGTTCATCTCACGGAAGAAGGCCTTGAGATTCTTACCTGAATAAGAAGGAATTCGCGGGTCGGGACCGCAGATCACCGTGCCGCTGCCCCCGTTCTGGTCGATGACGCCCGGTCTCAGAATATGGGTTCCCAGGTAAAGGCAGGCCGGAAGGACTATACCTCCGTCGAGATCTTTCCTGATGCGCTCATAGATGTCTACCCCGTTGAGCAGCGGGAGAATCAGCGTGTTCTCACGCACCTTTGACCGTATGGCTGTAACAGCCCTTTCCAGATCGTAAGATTTCACACCTAGCAGGAACAGGTCCGGGAGTGGAATATCACGCACGTTCCCGCTTGCCAGCGCAGGTGAAGCAGTAAAGACATGACCCGGAGTAATCACCTTAAGGCCGCGGTTTTTTATAGCTGCCAGGTGTTCTCCCCTGGCAATGAAATAGACCTTACGATCCTTGAGACCAGTGCTCTCAATCTTTTCAGCGATCCTGCCGCCGAAGTATCCCCCTACTCCTCCGGTACCAAAAACGCAGACTCTCTTGATTTCAGGACAACCGCCGGTCATATCTCATTGTCTCCTTTACTTTTCCCATGGTTACGCGCTTTCAATGCCCGGAGCGGACTGACTGTGTGCCGGTCTTTTCCCCATGTCGACAAATGAGATGATAAAGCGCAGGAATGGCGGGGGCGGATGGGGGTCGAACCCACCGGGGACATATAATGCCCCCCAACGGGTTTGAAGCCCGCGAAGCCCACCGGGACCTATCCGCCCCCCTCCCGCTATTCAAAGCATATATTATCAACCTGAATTAAGCAAGGCCATCTTAAGACGCCCCGTTCCTGCAAACTACCCGTTATGAACGTTTATATTCATTTTCTCTGATCGGAGTGTGGCAGTCTTGCCGTTGCTTGCGATAGCCTGTCATTATGTCAATGAAATACGGTTGTCCTGGTTTCCGTTAAAGTCCTTCAGTCCCCTTTTAATCCTATGAAAAGGCCTTTTTTGCATAAATTTTAAAAATTTTTAAAAATTTTTAGTATTTTTTCCCAAAAACAGCTTCAAACCTATTGACATTAGCTTCAAAATGTTATATTGTTCGTAGTCAATAGGAGGTGAAGCATGGAAGCATATTGTGTAAAATGCAGGGCCAAGAAGGAGATTAAGAATCCGAAATCTATCATTATGAAGAACAAGAGACCCGCTACCCAGGGTATATGCCCAACCTGCGGAACCAAGGTATTTAAAATCGGCAAGGCCAAATAGAAACAATTATCTTAAACTGAGGATCTTTCTTTAACCAAAAGCGGCCTGGCTGGAATCCAGGGAGACTTTATATGGTGGGGCTGTCCTTAAAAATCGCATAAGGATAGCTACTGGAGTGATGGCACCTTGAAATGAGCCCGTATTGTACTATTACGGGCTCGCATCATTTTTTCGGATGCCTTTCTCAATGCCGTGCCAGCTTATCGATCCAGTCTTTCTTTTCCGGATACATCCTCTCCATCTCCACCGCATTCCCGTCCTCATAGTCAGCATAATCAAATCCCGGGGCCATGGTGGTGCTCATGAGGGCGAAACGGCCGCCTTTCTTGAGTAAGGCGCCCTGCCAGGTGTTCCGGGGCACCACCACCTGCACCTGCTGGTCATTCAGAAGATCGTTTCCCAGGATAATTTCCCGGGAACTTCCATCAGGGTATAACAGAAGCATCAAGACCGCATCGCCCAAATAGAAGTGGTATATTTCATCTTCCTTCAAACGGTGAATCCGCGAGTGTGTTTCCGGAGTGAGAAGGTAGTATATGGCCGTACCCAGAGACCTCTCGGAGGGCTCTTTTTCTCCAGGCCTTTGACGGGAAATCGTATCACCGGAACGGTAAGTCTCGCTGTAAAACCCGCCTTCGGTGGGATGGGCCTCCAGGTGCAACATATTGATTAGTTCCTGTGCAGTCAGCATAGAAATATGTCTCCTGATTCAGGCTATTATTTAAAATGCTTATAATATAATTTGAACTAGGAGAAAACAGAAACATCTTCCTATCCCATCGATGGGATAGGAAACAAATGGTGTTTAAATCCTACCTGTCTTCCGTATCATGTATTTTTGCTATCGGGTTTTGAACCTTTTTTCGTATATCACCTGGTCGTCGCCGATCATATAGAAGTCCGCGATACGGGCGGCCTCTTTGTATCCTATGCCCTGGTAAAAAAGGTTGGTCTTTTCGTAACCGGGCTTGGATGAGGTCTCAACCAGCACCAGTCTGCCGCCGGCTGCTTGGATGTTTTCCTCCGCCGCTGTCATCAGGCTGCGGCCTATTCCGCGGCCCTGTATTCCGTGATCTACGGCTATCCAGTAGATATCCCAGGTCCCCTCTGTAATGGGAGTAGGACCGTAACAGATAAATCCCGCCACTGCTGAGTCAGTTTCAGCCACAAGGGTGAAATATCCCGAATTCTCCGGATCCTGTAAACACTCATCGAGCACCTGTTCCGCCAGCGTTACCTCCGCTGGGGTGAACTCAGGAGTGTTGACAAGTATTTTTTGTACGGCGGTCTTGTCCCGCACAGCCATAGGACGGATATTCATTTCACTTTTTCCTTTTTCGGGCCAGTTCGACGATCCTGTTAATAAAGCGGGTATAGTCCATTCCCGCGGTAGCCGCCTGGAGGGCCGCGCCGCTTCCCGGACTGATATCGGGATTAGGATTCACCTCCAGTACATAATAGTCGCCCAGAAGGTCCTGCCTCAGGTCAACCCTGGCATACCCTTTGCAGCCGGTCAGTTTAAAGGCTGCCGCTGCTATCCTGCTTATCTCCCTTTTCTCTTTAACCTTGATTCTGGCCGGGCAAATGGCTTCGGTGTGTTTGAAATAAATACTGTCCTCTTCCCATTTTGCTTCGAATGTCAATATGCGGGGTTTACCGGGAGGGAGAGTGTAAACGATTTCTGAAACCGCCGTAATGTTAAGCCGCGAGTTACCTATTACGGTGGTATTAAATTCACGCCCTTCGATGAATTCCTCTACCATAACCTCTCCTCCGAAAAGTGCCCACATTTTCCGCACCTGTTCCTCCAGCTCCTCCCGGTTATTGACAACGCTTTTTTCGGAAATACCGTGGCTGGCATCTTCGGCCGCAGGCTTGACAATACAGGGGTAGGAAAGGGCGAACTCGGATAGCGTATGCGCCCTGAGTATCTGATAGCCAGGGGTCTGTATGCCGGCTGCCAACAGCAGGTCCTTGGTCCTGGCTTTGTCCAGCGAAAGGGCCAAAGCTGAAGGAGGGCAACCGGTAAATTTGAACTTCAAATCGTTAAGGATATCTGCTACTATTGCCTCTGTCCGGGGACTACCGTTAAAGCCTTCGAAAAGATTGAAGGCCAGCCTGACATCCAGGCTCTTCAATAACTTTTTGACTTTGTCCAGGGGAGGCAGCAGGGGTACGTAGACCGCCGAGTAGTTCAGTTCGGCCAGGGCCCGGCCTACGGCCTCCACCTCTTCCATTACACCCAGCTCGGCCTTGAACTCACCCGCATCCCGGTAGCGTCCCGGTTGAGGCTCATTATATATTACAGCTATTTTGGGGAGCAAAGCGCAGATCTCCTCAAAGCAGCCTCCAGTATATTCCGGATTACCCGGTTGTACTCAATGCCGGTCAGGCCGGCCATGATGATAAGATCGCTGCTGCGGGGATTTAGCCCGGCCAGGGGGTTGATCTCCAGAAAATAGGGGACTCCGTCAGTTCCCAGCCTGAAGTCCACCCGCCCGAAATCGCGGCATCCCAGGACTTCGAATATTTTCAGACTGTTTTCTCTGATTTTTATGAGAATGCCGTTATCCAGCCCGGCCGGGCACTCGTAGTCCACCAGGTTTTCATAGTCACGTTTGACTTCCAGGGAATAAACGAAGTTGACATCCTTTTTACGCGGCACAACCCGCATTATCCCCAGGATTTCTGGAGGGCTGTTGCCGGTTATCCCCACCGTCACCTCGTCCCCGGCTATAAACTCCTCTACCAGCACCGGCTGGCGGTACCGGGACAAAAGTGCGGTGACCAGTCTCTTCATTTCCTGCGGTTCTTTCACCAGCGAGTTGAGCCGTATTCCCTTGCTTGAACCCTCCCAAACGGGCTTAACGAAGGCCGGATACGGCAGTGCTTCCCAGTCTATTGATTCGGTCCGTCCTGATGCTATGACACTCCACCGTGGAGTGGAGATGCCTTCCATAGAAACAATTTTCTTGGTAAGGTGTTTATCCAGGCAGACAGCCAGGCACTGGGGATCAGATCCCGAATAGGGAATATCCAGCATCTCCAGGACTGAAGGCGCCTGCGCTTCACGGCTGCGATAGGCGCCCCGTCCTTCGGAGATGTTGAAAACAAAGTCCACTTGCTGGGTGAGGAGATTCTTAACAAATTCTCTTCCTCCACCCAGTAGTACCACGGTATGACCTGCGGATTCAATAGCCCTTTTCAGGCCGTTGACCGTTTCCAGCGAGTCGTATTCCTCGAGCGCGTCTTCCGGTTGGTCCTTTTCGCTGCTGACGGCCTCTTTAAGGTCGTACGAGAGCCCTATCTTCATTAGCTGCTGCATCTTTCATCTGAGGCTCTATTTTTTCCGTCTGGACTTCAACTCCCGGATTACGGAAGGTAATTACACGACCCTGATAGTTCCTCAGTATCAATCTTTCTCTGGTGTGCGAAAGCACATAGTCGGGTTGAAGCGAGACCTTGCCGCCTCCTGACGGCAGGTCGATGGCAAAGGTAGGTACGGCCAGACCGGAGGTATGACCGCGCAGGCCTTCTATTATACTCAATCCCATCTCAACCGGCGTACGCAGATGTTCGGTCCCCTGGACCTCATCGCACTGGAACAGGTAATACGGACGTACCTTGGCTTTTAAAAGACTATGTGATAGTTTAAGTTGGGTCTCTACCGTATCGTTGATGCCCTTCAGCAGTACCGTCTGATTGTTCACCGGCACTCCTGCCTTCAGGATCATATCGCAGGCCCGGGCCGCTTCGGGAGTCACTTCGTTGGGGTGGTTGAAGTGCGTATTGAACCATATCGGCCCGTACTTCGAAAGCATGTCGCATAGCTCGCTGTCGATACGCTGAGGCAATACCACCGGAAAACGGGAACCGATGCGGATTATTTCCAGGTGTTCGATTTTTCTCAGTTTAGAGAGTACGCTTTCAAGCTTGTCTGTCGATAAAGTGAGTACATCACCGCCGGAAACAATGACATCCCTTACTTTCGGATTGTTGCGGATGTAGTTCAACATGGATTCGATTTCCTCTTCCCTGCGCACCCATCCGCCGTGCTGCCATTCCCTTTTCCTTGTACAATGGCGGCAGAACATGGGACAGATATCGGTCAGCACCATGAGCGCCCTGTCCGGGTAGCGGTGAACCAGTCCGGGGACCACCGAATCCCTTTTCTCCTCCAGCGGGTCCTCTTCACCCATATAAGCCTGGGTTATCTCTTCAAAACAGGGAATAGCCTGCTTTCTGATAGGGTCTTCAGGGTCTGCCGGATTTATTAAGGAAAGGTAGTACGGTGTGACTGAAAAGGGGTATTTAGTAATAACCAGTTCGATCTGTGCCAATTCCTTGGCTGAAAGGGGGATGTATCTGGCCAGTTCCTCGATCGTGGTAATACGGTGTCTGAACTGCCATTTCCAATCGTTCCAATCCTTGTCTGGGACATGTTGAAAGAATCTGTTTTTTATCTTCTGTACCTGTATACTGGGGGGTTCCTCCTCTTCTTCTACCCCTGGGGTATTCTGGCATAAGGTGGGTTCTCCTTCTGCCTGGACCAAAGCCTTGGCTTTGAGCGGGGTTGATGATGACGCTGTCACTTTATCTCCTCTTTAAAATTTTTCTTACACGTGCGTACTTATTGAGCGCATCGGTATTTACTATCTTGATTAATTTAATATCACGGATTACCTGGAAAGTCAAGGTTTTTTCGCCTTGTTTTTCAAGGCTGTTTTAAGCCCGCGCAGGGCGGGGTTTTTATGTCCTGCCGGAAGGTATTACCGGGGGTTTTTTAATATTATCGGGACTGCCGTGGATTTTTCAGGAATAAAGACTATGCTCCCTGCTCCTGAATAAGTCTCCGGCCGTGCTCGAATAGCTCCCCGGCCCTGTCAGCCGGGTACCTGGAATCCAGGTAGGCCTTGAGCGCTTCCTCCGGGGTTATGCCTTCCAGCGCTCCTCTGGTCAGCCGCAGGCGGTTTTCCCTCTGTACGTCCCGGGTTATGTTCAGGTAGTATGCTTCCCCGGCAGCGCTGCGGATCTCACTCTCCCTCAGCTTGCTGGCTGAAGTTCTGGAAAGAGAGACATTGATCCTTACAATTGCGTTCCTGATGGAGTCGCGGCTGGCTTCAACCGTTCTCAGCACCACGGCCGTGGGGTCCGGATCGTCAGGCTCAACTGTCACCGCCAGTGAGAAAAAGCGCCGGGCGCCGATAGAGTGAAAATCGTAACTCACCTTACGCAAGCCGTCAGCCGCCCCTTTTTCGATGTTTACCAGGTAAAACCCCTTTTCGTCATCGGGATTGACCGCCTCGTCACCGAAGTCCAGCCTCTCAAGGCTGCCGCTGTAGACCACGGGCGGTGATTCACTCAATACCTGTCTTTTATGAATATGACCGAGGGCTACGTAATCGAATGCTGGATTTGTCACGCTGCTGAGCAGCAGCATATGCTCCTGCCCGATAGACATGGACTTTTCCGAGCCGGTGCGGGCGTTCATCACCCAGACGTGGGCTGCCAGTACAGCCGGCAGGGCCGGGTCAAGCCTGGATACCATATCCATGACAATGCCGGTCAGGGCCTGCTGTAACTTTTCATTGATCTGGTTGAAGTCCAGGTTGCGATCGCCGGCCTCTTTGCTGAGCAGGGCGCTGCGCCGCACCCAGGGCAGGGCTGCTACCTGTAAGGTCCCGCTGCGAGTCTGCACATTGTATATTCCCGGACGGCTTGCCAGGTAGACACCCGATACGGACAGGGTATCGAAGATCTCGGTGGCGGTGGCGCGTCCCAGGGCGTTGGGCAG
The DNA here is from genome assembly GCA_016926695.1 of Dehalococcoidales bacterium. Next base: position 84,806 of record JAFGOB010000031.1, read on the forward strand.
ATCATGGTTCCCTATCAGCAGAAAAAGCGGTATACCCTCTGCCGAAAGCCGCTTGATGCGTTTGGCGAATTCCCTCTGCTGGGTCTGGCTGGGTTCCCGGCTTTTATAGGCATCGCCGCAGAAGAGCACCAGGTCCACCCGTTCCTCAATAGCGTAGTCAACCAGCCGGTCAAGAGCGCCCAAAAAGTCTTCCAGCCGGGAAGGAAGACCTGTCTCCGGGTTGATGTGCCCGTATGTCTCAACTCCAAGATGGAGATCCGCAAAATGGATGATTTTCAATAGAAAACCCCTTGTATAGTCCTTATTTTGAAGCCGCTTCCAGGTAGGCCAGTACCAGGGGATGAGGGTTTTCCGCGGTGGAAGACACCTGGGGCAAAAATCCGGTAGCGATATAGTACCGGTGGCCGGGCAGCTCCACGATCCTGGCGCCGCCGGTCTCGCTTATGCCGCTTACCTTCAGTCCCGCCGTCTCCAGCTGTTCCCTGTACAGGGTATTCAACTCATAGTTGCAGTTGAAAGACTCCTCGATCTCCGTTTTTTGATAGATGCGGTGGGCCAGCGTTCCGGTAGATACCTTGATATTCAGTTTTCCCCATAATCGGGTGGTACCCTCAGGCCTGCTGTCCACCTGGCATGATGCCAGGATAAACAGGGGAATGGCCGTATCCGGGTCTTCTTCCATGTGTCCCGCTTCGCTCAGACCTGCGACATTCCTGGCGTACTCTAACAGAGTATGTTGAAATCCCCCTCAGGTAGCGATAAAGGGTCGTCCCGATTCTCTGGCTGTACGGATGCCCCGTATAGCCCCGCTCATACTCCTGTAAGGGGAGCCGGGAGAGGCCCAGAAACAGTCCGCCTGCTTCAACTCACTATCTCCTTCTCCTGTTAAAAAGGAGGTAGTTGGAGTCCAGCGAATACTGGTCTCCAGCGAAAGCCTGGCGGCGGCGTGGCTAATTGCATCCATCGTCGCAAGATGTGACGATCGGCGGGGTTCATAATCACCTATAATCCCGATATCAACTTTTTTCTTCATCCTTTGCTCCGGCTCTCCAGACGCGGGCTCCTTCGGCTATGGGTTCACCGGCGATCTTGGCTGCCAGTGTACTCTTGACCTCCGCGATGGGGATGCGTATCTGGGTCATGCTGTCACGTTCGCGGACGGTCACCTGTTGATCCTCGATCGACTGGAAATCTATGGTAATACAGAACGGTGTACCGATTTCATCCTGCCTGCGGTAGCGGCGGCCGATGCTCTGGGTATCGTCATACTGCATTACCCAGTCGGCCCGCAGGTTGTTGAATACCTTTCGGGCCAGGCTGGCCACGGGTTCCTTTTTACTCAGCGGCAGCACGGCGGCCTTGACCGGAGCTATGCGCGGGTGCAGCCTCAGTATGACCCTGGGTTCCCCGTCGGCAATATCCTCGTCGTAGGCGTCACAGAGGAAGGCCAGCACTCCCCGGTCAACACCGGCGGAGGGCTCTATCACATAGGGCAGGTAGTGCTCCTTATTTTCCTCGTCATTGTACTGTAAATTCTTGCCGCTATAATTGGAATGCTGCGTTAAATCATAATCGCCCCGGCTGGCTATGCCCTCCAATTCAGACCAGCCCATGGGAAACCGGAAGTTGATATCGAAACACCCCAGGGCATAGTGTGCCAGCTCTTCTCTGGTATGCTGGCGGAACTTGAGATGTTCCTTGCGCATGCCCAGCTTCTGGTACCAGTTGATGCGCTCGTTGATCCAGTACTCAAACCACTGGTCCTGGGTCCCCGGCTTGACGAAGTATTCTATCTCCATCTGCTCAAACTCGCGGTCGCGAAAGATGAAGTTGCCGGTGGTAATCTCGTTGCGAAAGGACTTTCCGATCTGGGCGATACCGAAGGGCAGTTTCTTGCGCATCGAGGTGACCACATTCTGAAAGTTCACGAACATGCCCTGGGCGGTCTCAGGACGCAGGTAGACCGTTGAGGTGGAGTCCTCAGCCGGCCCCATGAAGGTCTTGAACATCAGGTTGAACTGCTTGGGGTCGGTCAGTTCACCGCCGCATGACGGGCAGACTTGTTTTTCCAGTTCGTCCGCCCTCCACCTTTTCTGGCAGGACTTGCATTCCACCAGGGGATCGGAGAAATTCTTGATGTGCCCGCTGGCTACCCAGACCTGCGGGTGCATTAATATACTGGTATCCAGACCAACCATATCGTCCCGGCTCTGCACCATATCCTTCCACCAGGCTTCTTTAATATTGCGCTTGAGCTCGATGCCCAGCGGCCCGTAGTCCCAGCAGCTTGACAGCCCGCCGTAAATCTCGCTGCTGGGAAAAATAAAGCCGCGGCGGCGGCAAAGGGACACGATTTTTTCCATCGTCACTATATTGATAGTATCCTCAGTCACGAAATAAGCCTCCTGCTCCATCAATCCCTGGAAACATTTTATTCTTTTGAGCTTGAATATCCGGCTATTTGCGTTCTGTGAAATTCCGCAGCCCTGCTTCACTCTGTATCATCCCGGGATGGAAAATTCCGTCTACGGGGGCCGGGACCGCTCTGCCGGAGTACTGATCATTTATTACACTAATAAAGAATTGTAGCCGATATTGAGAGGGTATTGCAAAGTATGATATCACGGCGTAAAATATTGTTCTTGTGCTCCCCCGTTTCATCACCATTCCCTGCACATCCCGGATAATAACGAATATATGAGGTGGTATAATGAGGATAACCAGTCTGAATCCGGAAGAGACGCACATCATCCGTCAGGCGGCGGCGCTGCTGGTCGAAGGATTCAAGGATACAGGCTCTGATTCCTGGCCCGACCTGGAGGCAGGTCTCAAGGAGGTCCAGGCATGCATGCAGGAAAACCGTATCAGCCTGGCGGTTGTTGATGACAGCGATGCCGTCCTGGGCTGGATAGGTGGTATCCGCCAGTACAACGGTCATGCCTGGGAGCTTCATCCTCTGGTGGTAAAGCCGGAATTTCAGCGCAAGGGGATCGGTAGCGTCCTGGTGGCAGCTCTGGAAGCCATCGTTCAGGAAAAGGGAGGCACCACCATTTTCCTGGGGACGGATGATGAGAATTACCGCACTTCCCTGGCCGGCAGGGACCTTTATCAGGATGTGCTGGGAAACCTGGCCGCAATCAAAAATGTGGGCAATCACCCCTTCGAGTTCTACCTGAAGGCCGGATTCAGCCTGGTGGGGGTTATTCCGGATGCCAACGGCCCGGGAAAGCCGGATATCCTTATGGCCAAAAGGGTATAAACCTTGACATTAGTGCAAAAAGGTCGATTAATCTGTTTATTGCCTTCTGTAGGTGTCATGCTGGATACCGACGCTTCCTTATCTCCCGTCGGTCAGCATCCTCAGGGTGGGGTGGATTTTGATTTTTATACCTTTTTGCACTTGAGCTAACCTTGCCCTTTTGAGCCTGGGAGGCAATACTCCCCCTTAAAACTTGAAATATAAACATTCATTGTGATAATCTGAATCCGGTTATCAGGGAAAAAAGTTAATCAGAGTATCAGAGATTTTATGTTCAATTCAAGGAAAACTAATGCGGTCATATCCCGCGTGGGATAAATTTCATCCTTCCTCAGGGTGAACTCACGTGGGTCTCAGAGCGGGCCCGTCCTCTGAAGAGTCCTCCTTACTACAGTCCGTACTGCGGAAAGGAGGTACATTATGACTTATATCCGGCAAGAAACCCGGAACCTGTGCGATTTCGGCAGGAAGTTGATCGTCTATCGTGAAAGTGCAGGAATGAGCCGGAATGTTCTGGCAGGCAGCGCGAATGTCTCTCCGGAACACATCTGGCGTTTAGAGAATAGTTTTCGAGGTTGTTCCCGCGATCTGGCCATCATTATCGGCCGGGTCCTGAACCTGAAAATAGAACAGATAAACGAGCTTTTAATACTGGCAGGGCATCGCCCTATGAGAAAGAAAGGCGGATTCTCAGAGAACAGGCTGGAAAATAGATAAAATAGAATAATATCGTTTTTCGTAAAAGGATAGGCCCGCGCGGGCCTATCCTTTAAATTTTGTGTACCATCCTTTACCGGCAACCGGTGTTACCATTATCGTTGATTTCTCCCCGGCCTGACCCGCGGACGTCTGCCATCGAACCACACTCTGGGGATCGACCGGTAAATACTATCCGTCCCGGTAGTACTCCATTCCCAGGTGTGTGATCTGTTCCGCTCCCATCAGCCACCTGAGCGTGTTCTTGAGCTTGGTCTGTTGAATAAAAAGGTCGTGCTCAGGGTATACCGGGGCGGCATGTTGAGGGCTCTTGAAGTAAAAAGACAGCCACTCCTGGATTCCGCCCAGCCCCGCCCGCCTGGCCAGGTCCATGAAGAGGACGATGTCCAGCACCAGGGGGGCGGCCAGCGTAGAGTCGGAGCACAGGAAATTGATTTTTATCTGCATACGCCGGCCCAGCCAGCCGAAGATGTCTATATTGTCCCATCCTTCCTTGTTATCCCCGCGGGGCGGATAGTACTCGATGCGGACCTTGTGATAGGCGTTTTTATAAAGGTCCGGGTACATCTCAGGCTGTAAAATGTATTCCAGTACACCCAGCTTGGACTCCTCTTTGGTCCTGAAATTATCGGGCTCATCCAGCACCTCGCCGTCCCTGTTGCCCAGGATATTGGTCGAGAACCAGCCGTCGATGCCCAGCATGCGGGCTTTCAGCATGGGGGCGATTACCGTTTTCACCAGCGTCTGGCCGGATTTCAGGTCCTTCCCGCAGACCGGTATATTTTCATCCCTGGCCAGCTTCTCCAGTACAGGTATATCCACGGTGAGATTTGGCGCTCCGTTGGCGAAAGGGACTCCCTCCAGCAGGGCTGCATAGGCATAAATCATTGAGGGGGCGATCCTCTCGTCGTTTTGCTCCAGGCCCTTGATAAACTTTTTTAAGTCCCGGTGTACACTCGATTCTTTAACGAATTTTTCGGTAGAGGCGCACCATACCATTACCAGCCGGTCGCATTTTTTATCAGCCTTAAAGCGGCGAATATCGCCGCGAACAGCCTCGACGTATTCCAGCTTTGTCTTTACCGGCTTCACATTGGTTCCCTTGATGCGCTTACAGTAGCTGCTGTCGAACACCGCCGGCATAGGAACGATGGATTTCAGATAGTCCGCGATGGGCTCAATATGCTGCTCACGGTCAAGCACGCCGCACTTGACTGCGGCCTCATAGGCATTGTCCGGAATGGGGTCCCAGGCCCCGAATACCATCTGGTCTGGCTCCGCCAGCGGGATAAAGTCCTTTATCAGCGGGGTCCTTTTTTCCGTACGCTTTCCCAGCCGGATGGTTGCCATCTGCGTGACCGAGCCGAAAGGCTTTCCCGTACCCCGTTTAAGGTGCTCGACGCCTGCGATGAAGGTCGAGCTTACCGCTCCCAGTCCCACGATCAAAACGCCGAGCCGTCCTCCCGCCGGCTCGATTGACGGTGTCTCGTTCGTGACAAATTCCCCGGGTTCGAGGTTGATTCCCTTCTCGCGGGCCAGTTTCAGCAGCGGTTTGTGCCACTGCGCCGGGATTCTCCCGGTCTTGACCCAGTGCTGGACCGTGCTCTGCCGCCTGCCCAGCAGACCGGCCAGTGCGGACTGTCCGCCGAAACGGTTTATAATTTGCTCTGTTGAAGTCTTTTTGCTATTCATAACCTGCATGATAACGAAAAAATCGTTAGATGTCAAGCCGCTCATTGGCTTTAAATTGGGCCTGGTTTGTGTTATTTTACAGCATAAGCAAAAAAATTGTTTCAGGCAGACGGCATGAAAACACTACGGAATATAAGACTGATCAGCCTCGATCTGTTCCAGACCCTGGTCAGGCTGGATGAAACACGCGACCAGGCCTGGCGGCTTTTCCTGGGAGACAGATACTCCCCCATCTAGCCGGAAACGTCCTGATTGAGATGCATCGCAGGAATACACCTTTTCCTGATGCCGTGCCGTTTTTAAGGGCTGCGGGAAAGAAATATCCGATCTGCCTTTCAATCGACTGCGACCTGGAAATGATCACTTCTGCCAGAGAAATGTATCCCTTTGACAAAATCTTTGTTTCCAAGGAGTTGCGGGCTTACAAGTTCGATCCCCGCTTTTTCCGGCAGGTTATTTCTCACTACGATCTGAAACCGGAAAACATACTGCATATTGGGGATTCCCGTTCTGATATAGTTAAGCCCAGACAACTGGGAATAATTTCCTGCTGGCTGAACCGTGAAAATAAAAAATGGTCTGATACAGTACAGCCGGATTTCGCAGTCCGGTCGCTGGGAGAAGTGCTGGAGATTCTGGACTTTTCCAGGTGTATTTAAATATGGCGCCTTTAACACAAGGGCGATCCTGATCAGTGAATCCTTTTCGTTCATGGTCCCTGACGCATCCAGGGAGAGAAGGTAATACCGATCAGCCAGCCATCCGGCCCCAGGAACCGGGAAACGGTCTGACCCCATGGCTCTTTTCTGTTCGCTACGAGCATCTGATAACCCTGCGCCTGGAGTTCGGCAGTCGCTTTTTCAACATCATCCACATCAAACTCGATCCAGGCCTGAGGCTCGGGTAAATCCTCCGGCCAGGTATCCCTGCCGAAACAGGATTGGGCCGCTTGATTCAGCGGCCACACGGCAAAATACTTCACTCCTGCCAGCTCTTCGGTGAAAAGGTAACCTCCGCTTTCCTCCTTGAATGGTATACCCATAACGGACCGGTATAGCTTATCGTCGTTTTTCCACTCACGGGAAACAGGGCCGAAACCGGCGACAAAGAGAATTTTGAAATTCATGCCAATAACCTCCCGTTCCTTGAAGACTTTAGTCCGCAGTCGTGAGTTCCAGCTACCGGCCCCCGTCTTTATCCCGGACGCTGCCAGATATTCAGGCAGGGATACATTAATCTGACCTGCACTCCGGCATTTATCACCAGGCCGTTGAAGCCTTTGCGGTTTTTATACAGTCCGAAGCAGTCTTTGCCGTCCTCCGTACAGATATTCTCCTTCTCCGCCCACGAGGTGCGGTCGAAACATCTCAGCCTGCAGTCCCGGATATCAAAAACCACCGCCATGTCCGGTTCAACCGGGCTTTGCCATTGGCTGAAGGTTATCTCTGCAATATTGTCCAGGTATGCGGCCAGGTCCGGGCGGAAGGGATCAAGCGGTTCAACAAGCAAGCTCAAATCTATATCCGAGTCAGGCCTGAAGCCCCCTGCGGTTCCCCGCGACCCGTGCAGGACAATACGGGATACTCCCTGATGGACAACCAGGTTAGCTGATTTTAAGAGGGCATGAGTTGCCGGAAGCTGCAAAATCAGACCGGGAACAAAACTCATTATATTGATCATGCTTTACGGCGGCCTTCCCTGATAAATTCAAGGATCTCCTCTCTGCTGATATTCAGGTCAAGACCTTCAACATCGAGGGGGGAGTTAAGGACCTGTTCAGTTTTTAAGATAAAGACCTGTCCGTCCCGCCGGCATATGCGTACGGAACCTGCCCTCTTTGCCTCATCCAGGACAGTCGCAAGCTTCTGACGAGCTTCGGAATAGGTATACTCCTTCATCGAGAGACCTCCAGAACATTGCCCCTGGTATCCAGGGCCGTTTGGTACAAGGCCTTATCCAGCGATATCAGTCCACAGTTATAATGACGAGATTATTGTCCTGAAAAGGCGCGGTCCTGCATGTTACAACTTGATTTTATCTGCTTTTATTATTCTGAACCTTTTTTTATAAGAAGATGCCGCTTCCTGGTTTTTTCTTGTCGACGACCACAACAGAGGCAGCATAGCGCAGGGACTCATCAATATCTTCAGGGTCAAGATAGGGGTAGGATGCCAGAATTGATTCCCTGGTTTCACCGCTGGCTAACATTCCGAGTATTCGGGAAACAGGGAACCGGGCATGTTTTATACATGGCTTTCCGGTACACATTTTGGGATCAACCGCAATACGTTCAAACTTCACATTATCCACCCATAACTCCATTTGCCTTTCCCACTCCGCCTCTCTACAGGCATTATAAAAAGCCCTGGTATATTCCGGATTATACATGAAGGCATTATAACACAAAGTATTATGGTAAATAGAATACCGAAGCGGCTGTTCTCCTGATATATACCGCTGCATTTTCCTTAATCCGCCCGAGTTTAATAGTTAGACAATACAAGTAAATCAAGAAAAACCGTGAAATTGAATTGAAAATTCACGGTTTTTTTGTTGACAATTGCCAGAAAATATGCTATAATATATATAATACATACAAGATGGGAGAGTGCCCTGTGTTTATTGAATGTGTAAAAAACAACGGTACTGATTATCTGAGAGTTATCGAGGGTTACAGCATCAAAGACGGCGCAGCAACTAAATGCAAAAGACGCGTAATCCGTAATATCGGCCCCCTATCAAAATATGATGACGGCCATCCTGACTATCTCAAGCGGCTTCGTCAGTCTTTCAAGGATAGGAAACCCTTGATCCCTTCTCTGGCAGAACTCTATCAATTGGGCCAGGTCAAAAGGCTTCTGTCCTTTCAAATTGATATGGACAAAGAATCGGATTGTTATGCAGAACCCAAGAACATAGGGTACTTCCTGCTGGATGGGTTATACGACTCGCTGGGGATATATGACGTACTGAATTTGCACAAGTCGAGGAGCAAGATAGAGTACGATTTAAACGGACTGGCGAAGCTGCTGGTGTTTGGGCGGACGCTCTCGCCCTGTTCGAAACTGGAGACATGGAACTGCAGAGACAATTATATTTTTGACGTAGTGAATTCAGACCAATTGATTGAGGTTTACCGTGCGCTGGACGTCCTTGACGACAAGTCGGAAGCCATTCAAAAACGTATGAATCTCAAAATCGGCAAAGCCATGGGGCGAAACACAGAGGTTTGTTTTTACGACGTAACCAATTACTGGTTTGAAATTAGTGAAAATGACGAGGATGTCAGAGACGAAGCCGGCAATGTCGTACAGAAAGGATTGCGGAAGAAAGGCATATCCAAGGAGAAGCGTGGAGAGCCGATTGTGCAGATGGGATTGTTCATTGA